>PBXX01000054.1 GCA_002727755.1 Gammaproteobacteria bacterium
TCCTAATTTTTCCAGCTGGTATGGTTTCTACTTATGAGCATAAGCACAGAAGGATACTGGATCGACCATGGAATAGACTCGTTGGTCAGCTTGCAAAGCGTTATGAATGTACTACGGTACCTGTATATGTGGGCGGTCGTAACAGTGGTTATTTTTATATGGCTGGCGCGATTCATCCGAGACTCCGGACTATTCTATTGCCGAGACAATTGGCAAATAAAAAAGGATATAAATTGCTTTTAACTTTCGGGCGACCAATACCGCCTCAAGAGCTTCGTTTGCTGTCTAACTCAAAAGCGGTTACTGAATATTTGCGGGTAAGCACGGATGCATTGGCAGGATCATTAAAAAAAGAAGTAAGAAAATTAAAGAATAGTGTGCAGATACTTACCCAAACAACAACAGCGGAGAAGCTTGATAAAGATATAAAAAGTTTGCAAGAGTTTTTGTTAATTGAACACGATGAGTTTGAAGTGTACTGCTCGCCATTCGATTGTTTAGGGTCAGTAATGGATGAAATAGCTATTGCTCGCGAATTTACTTTTCGAGAAGTTGGTGAAGGAACTGGCTTGTCAAAAGATACTGATAAATTTGACCCGCATTATCGACACCTTTTTTTGTGGGATAAAGCAAATGCTAAGGTCGTTGGTGCTTACCGAGTCGGTTTCGTTGATGATATTGTTGCTAAGTACGGTGTAACTGGTCTTTATTCTAGATCGCTTTATCGTTACGACGAAGCTTTTGTTAAGCGCATTGGTGCAGCTATTGAAATGGGAAGGTCATTTATCCACCCTAATTATCAACGAAAGCCGATTGCTCTCAACTTGCTTTGGCGTGGCATAGGTCGTATTTTGGTTGACAATCCGAAATATCATACCCTATTTGGTTCAGTGAGTGTTTCTAGAGAATATAGCGATTTAGCACGGTCGCTAATCGCTGATACTTTACTCATGAATTTTAAAGCGAACGAATTTACAGAATTGGTTAAACCTTTGACTCCGCATAAAGTTAAAAACCGAGTCTGGAGCAATGAGATGTTGAGTGANCTTGCTAATATAAAAATGCTTGGTAAGTTAATCGGNCGTTGTGATCCTGGGAAAGCTGTGCCGGTATTGCTGCGGCATTACCTATCNCTTAATGGTAAAATGGTATGNTTNAACATACATGCCNATTTTAACGANTCTCTGGAAGGTNTGATTATTGTTGATGCTCGTAATACACANCCAAAAACCCTTACTCGTTTTATGGGTGTNGAGGGATATAATNTNTTTAATGCGTTGCACAAGCTGCCTCAATCAGCTTANGTTCNAGATTCTTATTCCATGAAAAAANTCGTAGGTTTCGTNCAACTCNTCNTAGCTCTGCTTTTAGNCATTGCGGCTGCGGCGACGGGTGTAAATCTGGTATTAATTAGCATGCGTCCGGAAACGATTTCAGTAGTAAATGTAATTATCGGACAAGGAATACTTATCATTCTCCTTTTGGCGTTTGCGAAGTTGTGTCTAAAAAAAGGACGAGAAAGTCTCAAACTTTAGAGATCATTTCAACAAGCAACTAATTACCCAGCAACCTGCATCGAGATAAAATAAAGAGTATAATCTCGGATTTATCTCAATAAACCGTAACGCCCATGCTTTTATTTCACGATATAGATGAATTTCCAAAGCCACAAAACGGTTGCGTGGTCACTATTGGTAAATTCGACGGAGTGCATTTAGGTCACCAATTAATCTTTGATCAGCTCAAGTCTCAGGCAGCGGAATCCGATTTGGCTTCCTTGGTGATTGTNATCGAGCCTCACCCAGAAGAATTTTTTACAAAGTACAGCGATAAAAAACTTCTAAGGTTGAACACGATTCGAGAGAAATTGCAGTTACTTGAGAGTGTTGGTNTCGATTTTGTTTACCAACTTAATTTCGATAAGAAAACTAGTGAAATTNCAGCAGAATCTTATATCAAGGATTTCTTAGTCGATGGGCTAGGAGTTAGAGCAATNATAATTGGTGATGATTTTCGCTTTGGTAAGGATAGACTTGGCGATTATTNTCTCCTGGAAGAGNACGGCAANAAATATAATTACCAAGTTTTTAAAACTGCGACTTATGANCAGAATGGNCATCGAATCAGTAGCACATNTGTAAGGGAGCAGCTTCTGAGNGATAACTTTGATTTGGTGACAAAAATACTGGGTAGGCCGTACTCAATTTCGGGAACGGTTGCTAAAGGTCAACAGCTCGGTGCCAGTCTGGGATTTCCGACGTGCAATGTAGATCCGGGTTCTAATCGAATTTCCNTGAGAGGGGTCTTCGCCTGCGAAGTCAAGTTGGGTCGGAGAATTTTGCAGGCAGCCGCTAATTTTGGGTATCGTCCTACCGTAGATGAAAAAGCAACCTTGCTTCTCGAAGTTCATATTCTTGATTTTAATGAAGATGTCTACGGACAGTTAATTGAGGTTATGTTTCGAAAAAAAATTCGTAATGAATTAAAATTTGACGGTGTTGATGCTCTAAAAACTCAAATAGGTATCGATGTAGAGAATGTAAGAAAGTATTTTAATGAAGACTCAGTTTGAAATACCTTGTGATTTATTATGACAAACTATAAAGAAACACTTAATTTGCCGCATACGCAGTTTCCNATGAAGGCAAATTTATCCCAAAGAGAACCTCAAATCTTGAAGAAGTGGCAGGAGATGAATCTCTACCGAAAAATTATACAAAAAAATGCAGGTCAGCCAAGGTTTGTTCTGCATGATGGACCCCCCTACGCGAATGGGAATTTGCACTTAGGGCATGCTATCAATAAGTCTCTGAAAGATTTTGTTGTTAAGTCAAAGCAGCTAAATGGTTTTGATGCGGCATATATACCAGGGTGGGATTGTCATGGCTTACCTATCGAACACAATGTGGAAAAGAAAAAGGGTAAGGCTGGGCAAAAGATTAGTCATCGAGAATTTAGAGACGAATGTCGGAAGTATGCTAAGAAACAGGTAGAAATTCAAAAGGCGGGATTTGTACGCTTAGGTGTTCTTGGAGATTGGGATAATCCTTATCTGACAATGAACTATAAAACGGAAGCAGATATTGTTCGAGCATTGGGAAAAATTGTTTCTAATGGTCATATGGTAAAAGGATACAAGCCGGTTTATTGGAGCGTTGTTGGCGGCTCTGCTTTGGCGGAGGCAGAAGTTGAGTACCAAGAAAAAGAGTCTTTCGCGATTGATGTGGAATTTAATGTAGCTGAACGTGATAAGTTCTTGGGAGTGTTTTCGGATCTCGATAGAAAAAAAGTAGCAGACTCTGTCTCTGTCGTCATATGGACAACAACTCCATGGACTTTACCTTCTAATCAAGCCGTTTGTCTTAGTGCAACTTTAGACTATGCACTAGTGAAAATCGATAGCGATGATAAATGCAAAACTATTTTGATAGCCACCGAAATGATAGATGAAGTGATGAGGCGTTATGATGTCGAGGAGTACGATGTTCTGGCAGAGGNCAAAGGAGCGGCGCTGGAAAATTTTGAGCTTAAACATCCTTTTATTGATAAAAACGTCCCGTTGATTTTGGGTGAGCACGTCAACACAGAAGCCGGCACCGGAGCTGTGCATACGGCTCCTGATCACGGTCTTGATGATTTCTATGTGGGTCAAAAATATGGGATTGGCACTCTAAATCTGGTTGATGAAAACGGGCTTTTTAGTGAGGATGCTGGNGAATTTGCGNAAGCTCATGTTTATAAAGTTGATGAACAGATAATTGAGAAACTAAAAGCGAATAAGAAACTAATAGCGCTGGAGAAAATAACACATAGCTACGCACATTGTTGGCGAACTAAAACACCACTGATTTATAGAGCAACACCACAATGGTTTATTAGCATGACTGAGAAAGATCTTCTTGGTTCCGCTCTAAAAGCAGTCGACCAAATAAAATGGATTCCTGACTGGGGTAAAGCTCGGATAGAGTTAATGCTTAAAGGAAGTCCAGATTGGTGTATTTCTCGTCAGAGAACCTGGGGCGTGCCTATCACCATTTTTACCCATAAAAAAAATCAAGAGTTACACCCAAAGACTTCTGAGTTTTTCAAAGAGATTGCTAGACGGATCGAGCAAGACGGTATTGACGCTTGGTTCGACTTGGATCCGAAGGAGCTATTGGGAACTGATGCTGAGGATTATGAAAAAGTTACAGATACTCTTGATGTTTGGTTTGACTCCGGCGTTACCCATTATTCGGTAGTTGAGAAAAGAGATGAGCTTGATTTTCCTGCGGACCTTTATCTTGAAGGTTCAGATCANCATCGCGGATGGTTTTTATCTTCTTTGAAAACGGCAATAGCTATGTATGGACATGCGCCATACAGAGAGGTTTTAACCCACGGGTTTTTTGTTGATGCCGAAGGGAGAAAAATGTCTAANTCNTTAGGTAATACAGTCGCGCCTGACAANATCTATCAACAATACGGTGCAGANGTNTTGCGGCTTTGGGTGGCGGCTACAGACTATCGCGGAGAAATGACAGTATCGGAAGAAATATTTAAGCAAGTGTCTGACTCCTATCGNAGGATTCGAAATACAGCAAGATTTATGCTTGCTAATTTGAATGGATTTGATCCTGCGAAACACACCATAAGACCGGGTGAAATGTTGGCAATGGACTATTGGATAGTTCGACGCTGTCANCTACTGCAAACTGAGTTAATGCAACATTATGACGANTACAATTTCCTTGGCGTATATCAGAAGATCCATAATTTTTGCGTAGTAGAACTAGGTGGTTTCTATCTGGANGTTATAAAAGATCGTCAATATACATTAAAATCGGATAGTCTTGCACGAAGGTCAACTCAAACAGCAATGTTTCACATTCTTGAGATGTTTAGTCGGCTGATTGCGCCAATCATCAGTTTTACTGCAGATGAGATTTGGGAAAACATTCCCGGTGATAGAGCGGATTCGGTGTTTCTTACAAACTTTTCCGATGCTGTCGAAGATTTAGCGGAATTGAGTGAGTTGAATGATCAATACTGGTCAACCTTGATGGAGGTGAGGTCTGCTGTCAATAAAGAGTTAGAAGTTAAGAGGTCAGAGAAGGTAATTGGTTCAGGTTTNAGTGCCGAGTTANAGTTATTCTGTAGCGCAAATTTGATGGCGGACCTTAAGCGCTTGGNAGAAGANTTACGTTTTGTTCTGATTGTATCTAAGGCGTCGGTTTATGACATTGATGACGCAGATTCATCAGCCAAATCAACAGGAATAACTGGTCTAAAGATTCGCGTTGAGGCTTCTAATTTCGAAAAGTGTGATAGGTGTTGGCATCATCATGTCAGTGTTGGTAAAAANAGTGATCACCCTTTGCTTTGTGAACGTTGTATTACCAANGTNGAAGGTGACGGCGAAACTCGCAGATTTGCGTAAGCGTATTTGGTGAAAAAGTGGTCGATCNTGNTAAAAAAATAAGTAATGGTTCTCGAGTAACCTTACATTTTTCATTGTCACTCGCGGATGAACAAGTGATCGATTCTAACTTTAATAAAGAGCCTGCCAGTTTTAAAATAGGTGATGGTAGTATGTTGCCCGAGTTTGAAAACTTGCTTATAGGTGAGCATGAAGGGGCTNTAATTGAGAGTACTTTGCCCCCCCNAAAAGCTTTTGGTGATAAGAANCCGGAAAATATTCAGCGTTTTGCCGCTGANAAATTTACCCATTTGCTTGAAGATGAGGTTCTGCCGACAGAAANAGGAAGTGTCGTAGTTTTTAAAGACCCTGCTGGATTTGATCTTCCTGGAGTTGTATCTCAGATATCTAAAGACTTCGTGCTTGTGGATTTTAATCATCCACTATCCGGTAAAGATATTATTTTCAAAGCACATATTGTCAAAATTGATGATCCGGGTGTTTCACAAATAGAAGTCAAACTCTAAAGTTGCTATGACCAATCAAAAATCTCACAAATCTAGCATGTCAATAAAGTTAGCTAATCCTAGGGGGTTTTGTGCAGGGGTTGANCGGGCGATAGATATAGTAGATCGGGCGCTTGATATTTTTGGTGCGCCTATTTATGTCCGGCATGAGGTTGTGCATAANAAATTTGTGGTGGATAAATTGAGAGNTNGGGGCGCTATATTTGTTGACGAACTATCNGATATTCCCTCAAGAGATGATAAAGGNAANACTCCTGTAGTTATATTTAGTGCTCATGGTGTCGCCAAAGAGGTAAAAGAGGAGGCAATTAAAAGAGGTTTTAAAGTTTTTGATGCAACATGCCCTCTGGTCACCAAAGTCCATCTTGAAGTAGCAAAATACAGTCAAGCAGGCAGAGAATGTATTTTGATCGGACATCAGTTCCACCCCGAGGTCGAGGGAACGATGGGTCAATATGAGACAAGCAATGGCGGGAAAATTTACTTAGTTGAATCAGTAGGTGATGTTCAAACCCTAAAGGTTAAAGACCCTCAACTGCTTTCTTACGTCACCCAAACCACTTTATCTATGGATGATACGAGCCGAATAATTGACGCACTAAAAGAACGCTTCCCTTTAATCACAGGGCCACGTAAAAAAGATATTTGTTATGCAACTCAGAACCGGCAAGACGCAGTGAAACAATTAGCGTTGGAATGTGACTTACTCCTCGTTGTTGGCTCTCCCAATAGCTCTAACTCAACTCGCTTAAAAGAGTTAGCAGAGCGGTTGGGTTGTTCGTCATACTTGATCAACAGTGTTGGCGATATCGATCCAAAATGGTTTGATGGTAAATACCAATTNGGAATTACGGCAGGTGCCTCTGCTCCTGAGATACTAGTGCAGCAAGTAGTGGAGTATCTGCAGGAGATGTCCCAAATAAAACCAGAGGAGTTGAGCGGAGTCGAAGAAAATGTTGTTTTTTCAATGCCAAAAGAATTACGTATGGCTTGAAACGCTTTCCTGCATTGTTTTAATGTAGTCCTTCTAAATTTTTTAATTGAGTTTCGAAAGATTCGAGTGCGGAACTAATCTGATTTTTCTTTTCCCGTTCTTTAATGACGATTGAGGACGGAGCATTGTTTACAAATTTTTTATTATTTAGTTTTGTCTCTACTGCNTTTAANCCAGACAGTAGTTTGTTGATCTCTTTCATTAAACGAGATCGTTCTGCGTCGACATCGATTAAACCTTTCAGCGGGACCAGTATCTCAAGTTCATCGAATCTCTGGGTTGCTGAAGCAGGGGCCTCATGACCATCTTCTAACCAGCTTATATCCTTAAGTTTTGCCAGTTTCTGCAAGTAGGGTTTGTGGATTTCCATCCTCTCCTTGTCTGTTAGGGATCCGTTACGTAAAAGTATGTTTATACTTTTCGCAGGCGAAATATCCATTTCTCCTCTTATATTCCTAATTGAAAGAATTACTCCTTTCAACCATTCGATATGCTCTTCCGCCTCCTCATCTATATTTTCCCGATCATAAGTTGGATATGACTCCATCATAATGCTTTGCCCATTTATGCTAATTAAGGGCGCAATTTTCTGCCAAACCTCTTCAGTTATGAAAGGCATAAATGGGTGGAGTAGACGTAATGTTTTTTCAAGAATGAAAATAAGTACAAATCTTGTCGCTTGCGCATTTTCAGGATTTTTTTCTTCATCCCAAAGAGTCGGCTTTGATAATTCGACATACCAGTCACAATATTCGTTCCAAATAAACTCATACAACTGCTGTGATGCAAGGTCGAAGCGGTAACTTTCCATTGCCAAATCTACTTGTTTAATAGCTCGTTCAAAACGACTTATTATCCAACGATCTGAAATCGATAGGTTTTTAGAATCTAAAGAGTTTGCTAGCTGCTTTTCTTCGGAATTCATCAGCACATACCGTGCAGCGTTCCAAATCTTATTGCAGAAATTTCTAAACCCTTCGGTTCTACCAAGATCAAACTTAATATCGCGACCTGTTGATGCTAGCGAGTAAAATGTGAATCGCAGAGCATCAGTGCCAAAGCCTGCAATGCCATTAGGGAATGACTCGCGAGTATGCCTCTCAATTTTTTGTTTAAGTTGAGGCTGCATTAGATCCGCGGTTCTTTTTGATGTTAGCGCCTCAAGACTAATTCCGTCTATTAAGTCTATCGGATCCAGAATATTCCCTTTTGACTTCGACATTTTCTGACCGTGTTCATCTCGCACTAAACCAGTGATATATACTTTCTTAAAAGGCACCTGTTCTGTGAATTTTAAGGTCATCATTATCATTCTTGCGACCCAAAAAAATATAATGTCAAAGCCGGTTACCAAAACATTAGTGGGATGGAATCTGTCAAAATAGTCGCGTTTATTAGGCCAACCTAATGTTGAGAAGGTCCACAATGCCGACGAGAACCAGGTGTCAAGGACGTCCTCGTCTTGAGACAGCGTTACAGTGTCGTCGAGGTCGTACTTTTTGCGGACTGATGCTTCATCGGCTGCTGCATAAATATTCCCATGTTCATCGTGCCAAGCTGGAATTCGGTGCCCCCACCATAACTGACGGGATATACACCAGTCTTGGATGTCGCGCATCCATGAAAAGTAAGTGTTTTCCCAATTTTTTGGCACGAATTCAATATCTCCGTCTTCAACGGCCTTTATTGCAGGCGCTGCTAGGGATTCTATTGCGAGATACCATTGGTGGGTTAAATAAGGCTCAATTACAACTCCGCTTCGGTCTCCTCTCGGGATTTTTAACTTATGGGCTTCTATTCTTTCCAGCAAACCCAAAGCTTCTAATTGGTCTACTATACTAGCTCGCGCTTCGAAGCGGTCCATGCCTCGATAAGTCTCAGGCGCATTTTCGTTTACTAAAGCATCGTCCGTGAAAATATTGATTATCTCTAAATTATGTCGTTTACCCACTTCATAGTCGTTGAAGTCATGGGCAGGCGTAATCTTTACGCACCCAGTTCCAAATTCTGGATCAACATACTCGTCAGCAATTATTGGAATTTCTCTATCACATAGTGGCAGCTGAACAGATTTTCCAATCAAGTGGAGGTATCGCTCGTCATTGGGATGGACCGCCACAGCGGTATCCCCNAGCATGGTCTCAGGNCGCGTAGTGGCTATCACGATTGAATCTTCNCCCTTNAGAGTCNTCTCGTCATTTGCAAGCGGGTATCGAAAATGCCACAAGGAACCATCTTCTTCTTCCGAGATTACCTCTAAATCTGANATCGCAGTTCGTAGCTGTGGATCCCANTTGACTAGTCTGTTGCCTCTGTATATGAGGCCTTCATCAAACAGGTCAACGAATACTTTTTGGACCACTTCAGATAATTCTTGATCCATCGTGAAACGTTCTCTGGACCAGTCCAAAGAGGATCCCATGCGTCGCAGNTGCTGGGTGATTATGTTTCCAGATTCTTCTTTCCAGTCCCAAACTTTNTCTACAAATGCCTCCCTTCCTAATTCCTGTCGGCTAGTTCCTTTTGTATTTAATTGTCTTTCGACAACCATTTGGGTCGCAATCCCCGCGTGATCTGTGCCTACTTGCCATAAGGTTTGTTTGCCNAGCATTCTGTGGTATCGAATCAAAGCATCCATAATGGCATGCTGAAAACCATGCCCCATATGAAGTCTGCCTGTAACATTGGGAGGAGGTATGGCGATGCAATAGGTGTCGCCTTTGCCTTGGGGTTTGAAATATCCGCGATCTTCCCAGGTTTTATACCAACGATCTTCTAATTCTTGCGGTTTGTAAGTTTTATCCATTNATNTATTGAACTAAGGCGGCTTGAGACNAANGNGCTAGTATACAGTAAGGATCAAACTAATTCCTGAATCTCAAATATAATTAATCACTTGCAGTTTTAAGTTTGTTAACTTTAAAAGGAATTNTGGCCCCAGACTCGTTATTTTTGTCGGCTGAGATATTCAACAAGCAGAGAGACAGGTCTTCCTGTGGCGCCTTTTTTAGCTCCTGAAAACCAGGCTGAACCGGCTATATCNAGATGCGCCCATTTCTGCTTCTCAGTAAATCTTGATAANAAACAAGCGGCAGTTATTGTGCCGGCTCGTGGTCCACCGATATTCGCTATATCCGCAAAGTTGCTTTTTAAAAGGTGTTGATATTCATCCCAAAGNGGTAATTGCCAAGCTCTGTCCATACAAAATTCACCGCACTCGAGAAGTGCATCNGCTAGAGATTGGTTATTGCTTAANAATGCATTGGCATAGGAGCCAAAAGTTGCCACCGCCGCGCCGGTCAATGTTGCAATATCAATTATTGTTCGCGGNTTGAATCGTTCTACGTATGTTAGTGCATCGCACAATACTAGTCTTCCCTCTGCATCAGTATTAAGGATTTCCACTGTCTTACCTGACATTGTTGTTACGATATCTCCAGGTTTNGTTGCTTTNCTTCCTGGCATATTCTCNGCAGCTGCCACCAAGCCAACNACATTAATTGGCAGTCTAAGCTCAGCGATGCAACCCATAGTTGCAATAACGCTTGCAGCACCNCACATATCGAATTTCATCTCGTCCATTCCGCCGCTAGATTTAAGGCTGATCCCGCCGGTGTCAAAGGTAATACCTTTACCAACAATCGCATAAGGTTGGCTAGTGGCTTTTGTTCCTTGGTATCGCATTTCAATTAGTTTGGCATCTTCAGCAGAACCNGCAGACACAGANAGCAACGAACCCATCCCCATTNTAGCCATCTGCTTTTCGCTCAAAACCTTAGTAGAAATTTTTCGATTCTTTGAAGCAAGATCCATGGCTTGTTGAGCCAAATAGGTAGGTGTGCAAATATTTCCAGGTAAATTACCAAGTTCTCTTGCTTGATTTATTGCCTTTCCGATTGATTGACCTCGTTTTAAAGAAGATTCTAATCCTTTCCTATGACTGCTCAGCTTGGGAGAAATAGAAACTGCTTTAGTCGACCAAGGTTTCAGTTTTTTGCTTTTTGTTTTATCGTATCGATAGCCAGTAATCTCGGCTTCCTGCGATATCTTTGCTGCAACCCAATTTCTATCTCTATCATTTGGTTCACAACTACCAATTGATAAATGAACTGATAAGGCTTTTAATTTACCACAAGCCTTAAATATTGATTCGATAAATTTTTTAGCAG
>PBXX01000055.1 GCA_002727755.1 Gammaproteobacteria bacterium
AATCGTCATTTTCATCGCTCCGAACACCGCCGGATATTGTCAACCTGGTGGAGAAATTACTGAGGAATTCGAGATAATAGCCTTCATTGTCTCTTTCCATTTTGCCATTTATTTCCTCCTCCAAATCAAAGCCGTATATTAACAAGAAGCTATCGAATTGATTTAAGCTTCCAATGTACTCAATCCTATTTAACTCACCTGCAGATGAAAATCCTAGCTCATCAGCAGAAAAAAACTTGCGATCGGTTTCTGTCTTTGAAAATCCTAATGAATGTGTCAAAGTCTCTGAGTTGTAGTCGATGGACAGACGACTTGCCTCTAGCTCGTAATCTGACTCACAGTCATGGATAGTGGTTTGTAAAAAACAGCCGTCATATTCAGAGTCGCCTTCAACATTTCTATGGACAGCTTGTATTCTAATCTGATCGGTTAATTTTGTTCTTGCTCTCAAATGGATAGTACTGTTTTCATACCCATCGTCATCCAGGAGTATATTGTCATCAGAGCGCGCGTTGAATCCGTCTGTATTAATCTGGCTAGCAAAAATTGAGAAATCGCTACTACCATTTGATCCGGAGATATTCAGGTTCCCTTGACTAGTGCCAAATTTGCCTGATTGTGCTTCGAGAGACGTATTTAATCCCTCTTCGTTGGTTTGGGAGGAAAGTGCAATGATACCTCCGGCGTCAGCTCCGAAGTTTAATCCTTGCGGTCCCCTTATAATTTCAACTCGCCCTATGCCGTCGCTTAAGATGTGCTCTATAGGGGTTGCTACTTGGGTTGCGCTGGGGTCCGACAGCCTGATGCCATCGAACAGAATGAGGGTACGAAAACCCTCCTCTCCTCTAATCCTAAGCGACGAGGTAGCACCCATTCCGCCATTAGAGGTTGAGGCAACACCCGGTGTTTGGCGAAGTATATCTTTGATTGAGAGGTTGCCGTATTCAGCAATATCTTCTTGTGTTAAGACGGAGACGGAAGAGGCTACTTTTGAAGAAGGTACAGGGAGTCTGTGCGCGACTACTATTATCTCTTCTACATCCTGATCCGTGGATTGAGCTAGCGTATTAGTGCAGGCCAGCATAAGGCAGCTATGTATTAAATTTTTTGTTCTTGCGACTATTTTCACAGGGTGCTCCTCAAATTAATATATGAAGAGTCAATACAGAAAAACAGCAGACAGGATTCCACGAACGAAAGCAATCAATTGCTTTGTCACAGATGAGCCCTCCGCTGCATCAAGATTGACTGTCTAGCTGGCTGGTGTCGGACTTATTGAATTATTGAAAAGAATTCAAATTACCGTTGCGGGGGCAGTGTTGGCTTTTCACCAACTTCCCATTTAATTAGACAGCATTTTTCTGCTATCTGAACCACACTCGACTTTTTAAAGGATCGCAAGTGTAATCTTTATTCTTAAAATGTGCAAAGAAGTTAAGAATCTTTCATGAACACTATTATAGCCCACATTCATTTTGTTTATTTCTAATGGCCTGAATTATACCTTCACAATTCAGGTTGATCTCATCCAACATTTCAAAAGGTTTTCCATGCTCCAGGAATCTGTCGGGTAATCCAAGATTCAGCGTCTGAATAGGCGTACTTGTTTGGGCCAGAAACTCATTTACAGCCGAGCCTGCGCCCCCCATTACTGCGCTTTCCTCGACGGTGACGACAAGCTGATGGTTAGTTGCGAGTTCGCTAATAAGCTGCTCATCAAGGGGCTTAACAAATCGCATGTCAACCAGCGTTGCTCCGAGTCTTTCTGCTGCCTCAAGAGCCGCCTTAACCATACTTCCAAAGGCGAAGATAGCAATTGTATTTCCATCTCGCCTGACTAAC
Organism: Gammaproteobacteria bacterium; assembly: GCA_002727755.1. GTDB lineage: Bacteria > Pseudomonadota > Gammaproteobacteria > Pseudomonadales > Pseudohongiellaceae > UBA9145. The sequence goes on from PBXX01000055.1 coordinate 1,843, forward strand.
CCTTTTCCAATTTCTAATGGGCGCATGCCCTTATCAATGGGTATTCCAATTCCTTTACCGCGAGGATACCTTACCGCAGCAGGACCATTGAAGTCGAATCCTGTGGATAGTGCCCGATATGTTTCACCCTCATCGCTCGGAGTCATGATTATTAAATTTGGGATACAGCGCATAAAAGAAATATCAAAACTACCAGCGTGAGTTGGCCCATCCTCACCCACAAGTCCGGCCCTATCTATTGCGAATAGTACGTTCAAATTTTGAAGAGCAACATCATGGATAAGCTGATCATATGCTCTTTGCAAAAAAGTGGAATAGATCGCAACAATTGGCTTGGCACCTTCGCACGCTAAACCAGCGGCAAAAGTTACCGCGTGTTGTTCGGCGATAGCCACATCATGAAACCTATCTGGGAATTTTTCGGCAAATCTACGCATGCCCGAGCCTTCGCCCATTGCCGGAGTAATTCCCACAGCCAAGCCATCCTTTTCAGCAATATCACAAAGCCAGCTTCCAAATACCTCAGAGTATGAGAGTATGTGCTGATCTGTGTTAAGGTTTTTGCTATTAGCGGATTTCGCCTCGATTTTGCTCATAGCATGCATGCCAAAAGGATCCTTTTCAGATTCTGAGTACCCTTTACCTTTTTGCGTAACTATATGCAATAATTGTGGACCCCGAAGGGTTTTAATGTTTTGTAAAATTTCAACGAGGCCAGGCGCATTATGCCCGTCGATTAAACCAATATAATTAAAACCTATTTCTTCAAATAAAGTGCCAGGTGACACCATACCTTTCATGTATTCCTCTGCTCTATGAATAGCTTTNAGTGCGGGGGGTATTTTTGAAAAAACGCGCTTACTGCCTGTTCGTATAAAATTATAAGGTTTACTCGCCCACATTCTTGCAAAGTAACTTGATAATCCTCCAACATTGTTGGAAATTGACATGTTGTTATCGTTGAGNATTACCAGAATGTTGTCATCGATATGCCCAGCGTGATTTAGTGCTTCGAAAGCCATGCCAGCTGTCATAGCGCCATCTCCGATAACTGCTACATGATACTGATTTTCATTCTTTATCCTATCTGCAACCATCATTCCCAAGGCNGCGCTNATTGAGGTACTTGAATGCCCNACTCCAAATTGATCAAACTCACTCTCANGCCTATTTGGAAAAGCTGCTAGACCTCCCTTNTGACGAATCGTTAGAATTTCATCACGCCGACCCGTTAAAATNTTATGGGGATATGCTTGATGNCCCACGTCCCACACCAAACGATCTTTGGGCGTATTGAACACGTAATGCAACGCTACTGTGAGTTCGACTACACCAAGACCTGCTCCAAAATGACCGCCTGTTTGACCTACGGCGTACAGAAGATAGAGCCGCAGTTGATCGGCTAGCTCAGAAAGCTGGGAAATTTCTAATTTTTTNAGGTCCTGTGGACTATCAATTTGATCAAGCAGCGGTGTGCTCGGTCTCTCTGATGGAATTTTCTCAAACATTTGNTAACTTAATATNTTGCGNGTTCGATTANGGATTATAACAAGTTGGCCCTAGATCGGGNAAATCAATTATTANTGAACTCGTGAGGTTATATATTCNGCAATCTCTCTTAATTCGGTTGCGGGCGTGGGTAAATCTTGAATTAAGAGTAAAGCCTGCTTGGAGAGTTCAANGGTTTTTTTTCTTGCCTCTTCGATACCNAAAAGACTGACATATGTGGTCTTGTTTTTGGCTCTATCTGAGCCCTGAGGTTTGCCAAGAGTAGAAGTTTCACTGACCTCGTCTAAAATNTCGTCNTGTACTTGAAACGCGAGGCCTATGATATCNGCAAAACTTTCTAAACTTTCTAGGTGCTTTTTCTGGATTTNCGGATTACAGATAGCACCNAGTTTAACGCTTGCCTTGATTAGAGCTCCTGTCTTGCGTTGATGCATTTTCTCCAATANTGTAATGTCCATNGCAATGCATTCNGCTTCAAGNTCCATTGCCTGNCCNCCTGTCATGCCCTCTGCACCAGAAGCCTCACTAAGTATCTCCACCATTGCTAGTTTGGTTGATTCACTCAAATTAGACTTTTGGGTGCTTAGACANTGAAAGGCGAGAGATTGAAGAGCATCNCCAACTAACACAGCGATTGCCTCACCATAGGCTTTGTGGACGCTNGGTTTTCCCCTTCTTAAATCGTCATCATCCATTACCGGCAGATCGTCGTGTACTAGAGAGAAACTATGGATTAGCTCGACTGCACAAGCCGCGGCATCCGCGTCCTCAATCCTGGCTCCGACGGCTTTCGCACTGGCATAAACTAATAGTGGACGTATTCGCTTTCCACCGTCCATGGTCGCATAGCGCATGGCTTCCCCTAGCCGCTTTTCAGGCGTAGATAAAGAAAAAATGCCATCGAGGTTGGAGTTCACTCTTGCTTTTGTAAGGGCAATGAGCTCTGTCAAACTCTGAGAAGTTTTAGCTTGCATTTTTCATACTAAATTTCATCTTCCAGCTTGGCATCTTCTGTATCACCNTCCTCGTTAACTAAAATTTGAACNTTTTGTTCCGCCTTTTTTAGAGCAGTTTGGCACTCGCGNGTTAGTTTAATTCCAGTCTCAAACGCTTTTAGAGAATCNTCTAAACTTAATTCGCCGCTTTCCATAGAGGAAACAAGTTGNTCAAGATTTTCTAGNGCCTTTTCGAAATTAAATTCCTGATTTGAATTTTTCGCCATACTCATTCACCATGATTTTCTAGCTTCGCTTAATTTGGAAATCGAGTAGCCTCGATTATAAGCTAAGTGATGTTTAAAATATGTATTTAGTTTAATAAAACTGTTATGAATTCAAGCTCTTGATTAGTTTTATGAGTAGCTAAGAAATTATTTCTGATAGAGGTTTTCAGAGGTATATACCTTGTTGTGATAGTTTGACTGAGTTATGCTCGAAGGAATGATGGTCTTTTGGTAAATNGAGTCTAGAAACAGTAGAGCCAAGACAATGGATACAAATAAAAGTTACGCGGCACAAGTNGCAAGACATCTGGCAATTTATGCAGCGGGTGTTTTGGGTGTATTGGTTTTAGTCATCTATGTGCTTGCATTTTTTGCNGGNAGTGCCGGTTCTAGTGTTAATGGGAATGCCATAAACATAGAGAGAAANAGCATAACTATAGCATTATCAGAGGAACCACCGCAGCTTGACTCTACTAGGTCTACAGATGCATCCAGTTTTATAGTTCTTGCTCACACAATGGAAGGACTTATCTCTTACGATAACAATGACCAATTGATTCCTGGGGTCGCTGCTCGATGGGAGATCAGAGATGATGGAGCTACTTTTTGGATACGAGAAGAGGCTAAGTGGAGCGATGGTGAACCGGTTACTGCACACGACTTTGAATTTGCCTGGAAACGAGTTTTAGATCCGGCGACAGCAGCCGAGTACGCTTTTATTTTATACCCGATTAAAAATGCAGAAGCTGTAAACCAAGGAGATTTACCAAAAGAAATGCTCGGCGTAAGAGCACTTTCTGATACTATTTTGGAAGTCGACTTTGAACGGCCAACGCCTTACTTCGATAAGCTAGCTGCCTTCAACACGTATTTTCCAGTGCGGGAAGATTTTTTTGAAAGTACTAATGGTCGATATGGTGCCGATGCAGATATGCTCCTCTACAACGGGCCATATGTCCTGAAGGAGTGGGTGCATGGTGCTTCAATGGTGTGGAGTAAAAATCCTTTCTATTGGAATGATGAGAAAGGCTTTTTGGATGAAATCGTGACCGCGTATATAACCAATGACGTTAATGCCAATTTAAATCTATTTAAAGACGGTCAAATCGTGCAGACTGGGCTTAGTGCGCCAATGTTGCCCACTGCTATGGAATCACGATGGCAGATTGACCGATTTATGGATGGTTCACTATTCTTCCTCGAATTTAATCATCGCCCTGGCAGAGTAACTGAGAACCTCAACTTTCGAAAAGCCTTGCAACTTGCTCAAGATCCGAATGAGTTAGTCTACAAAGTCTTGAAGGAGGCCAGTTATTTGCCTGCCGAAAGCTTATTTCCTGTTTGGATTCAAGGATTGGAAGGAGCATTTCGAAAAGAGTATCCGCCGCCGCAGCATAGGATGAATATAACAAAGGCACGAGAGCATCTGGAATTAGCCAAAGCTGAGCTAGGCTTGGAAGCTTTTCCACCCATAGTCCTGCTTACGGGAGATTCTTCATTATCGCTACTTGCGGCTGAATATTACCAAGAGCTCTATAAGAAGAATTTGGGATTAGATTTTAGAATTGACGCGCAGATATTTAAGCAGCGTTTGGCTAAAATGACTTCAGGTGACTTTGATATTGTGATGGCGGGTTGGGGGCCAGATTATTTTGATGCCCTTACTTTTGGCGACCTGTTTGCATCTTGGAATTTAAATAACAGGGGAAGATATCAGAGTGATAAGATGGATAGCTTGGTGCGTATCGCACAGTCCGAGCTCGATCCCCAAAAGCGAATGGACTCATTTGGTGCGATCCAAGAATTGATTCATGAAGACGTAGTGATCGTTCCAATGTATGAGCGAGGAGTATCTTTTGTTGTAGACTCCAGATTGAAAGGTTTTAAAAGGAGATCAGTCGGTCCACAAGTCGACTATAATTATGCATATATTAGTGATCAATGATGTTATCCGCGATTTGATTTTACGAAGATTAGTATCCTAGAACTTTATGATCTCCTACATTGTTAAGCGTTTATTTCAAGGCATTCTTACGGTCTGGTTTATAGCTACAGCGACATTTTTCGCTATGCATAATGTTCCAGGGGACCCTTTGTTAAATGATCGAGCTGTCAGCGATGCGATCAGGGCAAATTTGGAGTCCAAATATGGTTTGGACCAACCATTGAGTAAGCAATATCTAATCTACCTAAAAAACTTGAGTCAAGGTGACTTTGGAATCTCCTTTACGCAGGAAAATCGTCAAGTTAATGACATAATCAGAGAGCATTTTCCAATTTCAGCGATCCTTGGGATTCTCGCAGTTGTCTTTGCTGCGACAGGTGGGATTTTGTTTGGAGCACTCACTGCAATCTATCGCAATAGATTGCCTGATTTCATTATCATGATCTTAGTGATTTTAGGTATTTCTGTGCCAAGTTTTGTGATTGCTGCAATGAGCCAACTAGCACTCGTGTCGTTTAATAACCTCTTTGGAGTCACGGTAATCCCTGTGGCGGGGTGGGGTACGATCTCTCACATGCTTACACCTGCTCTAGTTCTGGGTCTTGGGACGATGGCATATCTTACTCGTTTAATGCGTTCATCAATGCTGGAAGTTGTAGGCTCAGACTACATCAGAACCGCAAAATCAAAAGGTATTCCTGCAGCTAGGATTTTTACGCGACATCAAATTCGTAACGCAATATTGCCAGTAGTCACGGTATTAGGCCCATCGATCGCGTCCATAACCACTGGTGGTTTTGTTGTTGAACTAGTTTTTGCAATACCCGGTTTGGGCAGATATTTTGTGCAAGCTGTACAGCAGCTTGATTACACGGTGATTATGGGCACAACGGTATTTTATGGAGCCTTCCTTGTTTTTATGGTCATCCTCGTTGATATCCTCTATGGCCTCATAGACCCCAGGGTGAGGCTCGAAAAATGACTTCCCTATCTCCGTTAGATTTTGAAAGAATTTCTGATGAAACTGTAAAAGAGAATATATCAAGACCGTCTCTTTCATATTGGGCCGATGCATGGATCCGTCTCAAAGCGAACAAACGAGCACTTTTTTCTTTGTACTTGATAGTGTTACTTTTGGCATTTACGATTCTTGGTCCGATAATTTGGAATATCGATCCGGCCTTTCAAGATCTTGATCAGATTAGTCAACCTCCAGGCTCAGATCGTCTGGCTCTCATCGTCAATGACTATGAGCCATGGTCAGGTCAGTCCGACTCGACCGGATCAGGGCTTCGTCTTGCAGAAAGCGCCAACACCATGGTTGTCCGTTTGGTTTGGGATGCCTTACCTAACTCGACCGGGCATAGGGTCTACCGAAATATCTTTCCAGTTGGCATTGAGCGAGCTTTTGGAATTCCTCTGGCTGAATATTTTGATAATACAACGCTTTCCTTTGAAGATCGTTTAGATCTTAAACCACAGCGCTATTACTATTCGGTTGTTTCCCTCGATGAAAATGGCGAGCTCGGCGACGAATATCAGTCGATTGAGGTGAATCCGCAGAGGGTAATCACAATTAGTGAGGCACGGACTAAAAATCTTGTTGCCCTTGATGCAGAGTTAAACATTGGAGATGCGATTAATCTGAATTTGCATCCTCTTGGCACGGATTACCTCGGCAGAGATATGCTTGCACGACTTATGGAGGGGGCAAGAGTATCTTTATTCATAGGTATTGGAGCGCCATGCTTATTTATAATTTTCGGAATTATATATGGCTCCTTTGCCGGATTCGTGGGAGGAAAAGTTGATCAACTATTGATGCGCTTTGCCGATTTTGTAGTAGCNCTTCCTTTTTTATTATTTATGATTCTTTTCAAAATAGCTTTTGGAATAGGCCCTGGCGAAAGTGGTGTGTTCCCAATGCTTGTTGCGTTAGTTGTTTTAATGTGGCCGTCTACCGCGAGGTTGGTTAGAGGTCAGATACTTCAAATAAGAGAGCAGGGCTATATCGGAGCCTCTCAACTCCTTGGTGCTAAAACAAATTATTTAATATTCCGGCATATGTTGCCAAACACCTTAGGGGTGGTTTTGGTAACCATCACTTTTGCTATTCCAAGTGCAATTTTTATCGAAGCATTTCTATCGTTCATTGGTATGGGTGTTGCACCACCAACGCCGTCTTGGGGAGCCATGTCCAATGAAGGAATAAAAAATATGCTGACTTCGCCTCACGAGCTAATTTTGCCTGCGATTTTGATAAGCATTACCGTGCTCGCTTTTAATTTGTTAGGTGATGGATTACGTGATGCTTTTGATGCTCGTCTAAGGAATCAGGAATGAGTATAAAACCAGACCAGTCTGAACTATCTACTCGACTTCTCAGTGTAAATAATTTAGCTGTTGAGTTTGATACCTATGGAGGTATTGTTCACGCTGTTCGAGATGTTAGCTTTTCAGTAAATGAGGGAAAGACACTTGCTATAGTGGGGGAGTCTGGGTGTGGTAAATCAGTGACAGTTCAGAGCATCATGGGTTTAATACCGATGCCACCAGGTCGTATCACTAACGGAACTGCTAAACTAAGGGGCCATGAAATTCTGGGCACCGCAGTGATTGAAGGAAAGGACATAAGGGGTTCTGAAATTGGTATGATTTTTCAGGATCCAATGACCTCATTAAATCCNACCATGACCATTGGTGATCAGATAGCCGAACCGTTACAAGTTCATTTGGGGTATGATCACGGTAAGGCCCATGCTGAAGCCATACAACTCCTTGAGCTTACGAAAATTCCAGAGTCGGCAAAGAGGGCGAAGCAATATCCCTTTGAATTCTCCGGGGGAATGCTGCAGAGAGCAATGATAGCTATGGCAATTTCATGTAAGCCATCAATACTGATAGCTGATGAGCCTACGACTGCTCTTGATGTAACGATTCAAGCGCAAATACTGGACCTTCTTCAAGAACTTCAGAAAGAGACAGGAATGGCTATTGTGCTTATCACGCATGACCTAGGGGTAGTTGCGCGATTAGCCGATCAAGTTGCTGTGATGTACGCTGGCAAGATTGTGGAACATGGATCGGTGGAGGATATATTCTATCGGTCTGCTCATCCATACACACTGGGACTTAGAAAAGCGATGCCCACAAACGATCCTCAGAAGAATAGCGTGCTCAGTCCCATCCCGGGAAGTCCACCAGATTTGTTTTCTCCTCCCCTTGGTTGCGGATATTGTGCTCGCTGCCCCTGGGCCATGAGCTTATGCAAGGGTAAAAGTCCAGAGGCGTTTTATCTCAACCAGGAACACTTTAGTAAATGCTGGCTGCATCATCATCAGTCACCCATAAAACCGGAAGAACTTTATTTTGGACAGGAAGCTAATGGGTAAGCCGATCGAGAACCCTATTCTGGAGATGGAAAACCTGACGCGATATTTCGATATCGGTCGAAATCAACTCGTGCACGCCGTAGATGGCATAAATCTTTCAATAGCCGAGAAAGAAATTTTGGGCTTAGTTGGAGAGAGTGGATCGGGTAAATCAACATTAGGGAAAGTTATCCTAGGATTAGAACCCAAGACTTCTGGATCGGTAAAATACCGAGGAGAGTTATTGCCTCAAAAGTATAGAGCGAGGGATTTTCAAACCTGGTCGAGCAAAATGCAAATGATTTTTCAAGATCCTTATTCTTCTCTTAATCCCAGAATGACGGTTGGTGAAATAGTGGGTGAGGGACTTCGACTTACGACAAGCAATACTAAAAATCAAATAAAAGATAAGGTAGCAGAATGGTTATTAAAGGTCGGACTACAAACGGACCATATGTCACGTTATCCGCACGAGTTTTCTGGTGGACAGCGCCAGAGGATAGGAATAGCTAGGGCTTTAATTCTGGAACCTGAGTTCGTAGTCTGTGATGAACCAATTTCGGCTCTCGATGTTTCTGTTCAGGCTCAGGTAATTAANTTAATGGGAGAGCTTAAAGAAAAACTTGGTTTAACTTTAATATTTATAGCTCACGATCTTTCGATGGTCCGTTATGTTAGTGACCGCATGGCCGTGATGTACTTAGGTTCCATTGTTGAAGTTGGCAAAGCTGACGATGTATATTTCAAACCAAAACATCCGTACACAGAAATTTTGGTAGGTTCGAACCCCGAACCAGACCCCAACGTAGAAAGAGGGAGAACTTCTACAACTATTCGAGGTGAGATTCCCTCACCTGTAAATGTACCGGCCGGATGTCGTTTTGCTAATCGATGCCCCAAAGTAGAAGAGAATTGTAAGCGGGTGACTCCGNAGCTNATTCCTCTGAAAGACTCAGAACACAAAGTTGCTTGCCACTTGTATAATTGAAAAAATGTGATCTCCACTCTTAAGTTCAAATTAACCTCAGGGGAATATCGGTACTATGGAAAAATACGCAGGTAGTTGTCACTGCAAAGCGGTAGTTTTTGAGGTTCAGGCCAGAGAAGACGCGGAAATAGAAAAGTGTAATTGTTCAATCTGCAGTATGTCAGGCTATTTACATTTAATCGTACCTAAAAAGAANTTTACCCTTTTATCAGGAGAGTCAGAACTCGAAACTTATACNTTCAACAGTGGTGTAGCTCAGCATTATTTCTGCAAGACCTGTGGAATTAAACCGTTTTACATTCCAAGATCAAATCCGGATGGAATAGATGTNAATGTCAATTGTCTGGAAAAAGCTCCAGCNAAGATGCGAATAGTGAACTTTGATGGGCTTAACTGGGAAGCCAACGCTCATAAACTTGCCCATAAAAGCAAGCCTAACTAGCTACTATCGAAAAAAATGTTAAGCAGCCTGCTCCAGAATTTTAATAAGATTTGGTTAAGTATCGTTGCTTTAAACTTGATCTTACTTGTCCTTTTGCCGGATTGGTTTAGCAAGGAATCGATTGTTAGCTTGTTAGATGGCCTCGGTGCTTTCGCTCTTGTAACTTATATCGTGGTTTCTTTGGCCCGAGCGCTTTTATTACTCCCAATTACACCCTTCATTATAGCCGGGGCTATTTCGTTTCCTGGCATGCCGGGTATTATCTGGATTATTTCTACTATAAGTGTTGTCGTTGGGGCNGGCGTAGTATACAGTTTCCCGTCCTTTGGGGGCTACGATAAATATCTTGAAAAAAATCACCCCAAAGCAGTTGATTACCTTAAGCAGAAAATACTAGGTAAACATGCTTTTTGGGTTATTGTAGGTTGGTCATTTTTTCCTGCTGTGCCAACCGATGCTATATGTTACGTTTCTGGGATAGCTAGCTATCCATTCAAGAAACTAATGATCCCTTTATTGATTGGAGAATTGCCAATCGTAACGGCTTANGTATTTTTAGGAATCGAAATTAGCGATTGGTTGAGGCTATGAAATCTAAATTAAAATTACATGATTCTTTGAAATTAATTAAGAATTTTAAAACTACCGGGACTATAACACCAAGTTCTAAAAAGCTTGTTGAAAGGCTGCTGGCCCCTATAGATTTTTCTGAGACACTCTTGATTGCGGAGCTAGGGCCAGGTAATGGCTGCATTACCAAAGCCTTNTTGGAACGTATGAATAAGGAGAGCATTCTGTTGTGTNTAGAAGTCAATCAGGATTTCGCAAGGGAACTTNAATCTATTAATGATTCTCGATTACGCGTTTTCAATTCTTGCGCCTCCTCTATGAAAGCGGTGCTGGAGGATATGGGTGTCACTGAGGTAGATCACATAGTTTCTAGTTTACCGTTAGCACTCATAAAAGAAGACTTGCTCAGCAATATTTTATCCAGTGCTCGGTCAAACTTGAAAGACGGAGGGCGATTCCTCCAGTATCAATACTCTCTGGCTAATTACGGGGATATGAAGCCAATTTTCAGTGATATTAAGCTGAAATTCACACTTCGAAATATGCCTCCGGCATTCGTGTATGATTGCTTAAAATAGCTAAACTGAATGTTATTGCCCAGCGAGTCTCGTCAGCGTAAACTGATCTTATTTACTATAATTATGAAAAGCATATGCAGTTTGGAGGATACCTATGTCGCTAAGGATTAATGATACCGCGCCTAATTTTAAAGCACAGACTACTATTGGAGAGATCGATTTTCATGAGTGGTTAGGCGGACAATGGGGAGTTTTGTTTTCTCACCCAAAGGATTTTACTCCGGTTTGTACTACGGAGCTNGGCTATATGGCTGGTCTTGAACATGAGTTTGCGAAACGCGATTGTAAGATAATTGGGTTGAGTATTGATCCGGTAGATAACCATAATGAATGGGCAAAGGATATTGAGGAAACTCAGGGTCATGCGGTGAATTATCCTATGATAGGCGACAGTGATTTAGCGGTGGCGAAGCTCTACAACATGCTGCCAGCCGATGAACCTGGTACTTCCGATGGACGAACCGCAGCAACTAACGCTACCGTAAGATCTGTATTTGTGATTGGTCCGGATAAAACCATTAAAATGATGCTGACTTATCCAATGACAACAGGAAGGAATTTTGACGAAATTTTAAGAGCGCTTGATTCTATGCAGTTAACCGCAAAACATAAAGTTGCAACTCCAGTAAATTGGCGTCANGGTGAGGATGTTATTATTGTTCCGGCTGTATCAGATGAAGAAGCAAAGGAAATGTTTCCGGAGGGCTGGAACACNATAAANCCANATCTACGAACCGTCAANCAGCCATCAGATTAAGNGTTTTATAAGTAATTTTAAAAAGCCGGATAAAANCCGGCTTTTTAANTAACAGATTAATNAACTAANGGAATGCGATTGTCTGGGTCGGGTCTGAATATTAGGTAGGAAAGGTCAGTTTCTAACTCACTGAACCANTGNGGTGTGTGTCCAGGAATCACAATTACATCTCCCGGGACGACCCTCCGGCTGACACCATTTTCGATGGCAGCTCCGCGAACCCAGTTTTCATTTTCCTGTCGCGCTTCTGTCATTGTGCCGCCCGTAACTAGCGTCGCATAACCACTCAACATGTAATAGATTTCAGTAGTGTTAACTTGGTGTAAATTTGAGCCACCAGGAAACTCTTTGGGTCGAAATACACCGTAGACCCCGATTCGATAATCACCGGTTACTTCAACGCTTTTTATCGGTCGGTCGCTCACTCGATCTCTGGGCAAATTGTCGATGAATTTGGTGATATCTTCAGAGGTCACATCAGTTGCGATCGGAGGCACTGGTGGAGGTGGTGTTTGCGCAAAAACATAAGTGAGATAAGACGATACACTTATCGAAATTGCACAGCAAAATCCGATTAAATATTTATTTCGCATATGAGTTCCTGCTTTGTCGGTCAAAGGTTGGCACGTCTAATTGTTGTTCAATTTAAAAGCTACCATTTCCGGACTATGACTGCGGTCNCCAATAGATACAAGGAGATATTGTTCACCGTCATGAAGGTAGCTCACAGGCGGGCTAGTGGTGCCAGCTTCAAGTTCAATTTCCCAAACAGTCTCACCCGTCTGTTTGTCGTAAGCNCGGAACCAAGGACCACCGCTATTTGTGGCTATTTCGACAGGCATGTCGAATGGTATCCTGCCACCTGGTCGCAAATTAGTTAGGCCCTCACCGACAAACAATAAAGATCCAGTAACAAGAGGCGCAGGTCTACCTGGCACACCAAGCTTTTCCAAATTCAAATGAGCAATTGCAGGGTTGTCTATCGGCCCATCCCCATTTGCCACCATCCAAACNTGTTCACCGGTATTCATATCNATAGCTGTAATTCTTCCGTAGGGAGGCTTNAATAAAGGNAGACCCTGAGGGCCTGCAATCCAGCGACGCGACCCCTTTGTGTAAGCTAGATTGGTGTTGTCTGGATCACCAGGGAAAATGTCTGCAACAAATGGTGAAGTGATTGAAGGTATGTATAAATATCCAGTTTCTGGATCAAAAGCAGCCCCCTGAACGTCAGCTCCTCCTTGTGAACCCGGTAACTGAATAGTCCCTTGCGTGCCGTTTTCGGTAGCGACCGAGGGTGGNGTAAAAACCGGGCCAGTGACGTAGTTCTCAAAAATGGCTAACGCCTCTGCTCGAAGTTCTGGCGTAAAATCTATCAGGTTCTCCTCAGTAGCTCCTTGTCTGTCAAATGGGGCAGGTTTAGTCGGAAAAGGCTGCGTGGGAGATGTGACTTCGCCTGGAACTGTCGACTGCGGCACTGGTCTTTCCTCAATTTCCCAAACAGGCTCCCCAGTTTCTCTGTCAAAAACAAACGCGAACGCTTGTTTGGTGAGCTGNGTAATNGCTTTAATTTCTCGACCATCGACGGTGATATCCATTAGGATTGGCGCTGCAGGTGGATCATAATCCCAAAGTCCATGATGAACAGTTTGGAAATGCCAAACTCTTTCACCGGTTTCAACGTCCACTGCGACTAAGCTTTGGCTAAATAGATTGTCACCAATCCTATGGCCACCATACATATCGTTTGTTGAGGAGGAAATAGGCATATACACCATGCCTAACTCAGCATCCGCACTGAATAACGCCCAAACAGGAGCATGACCTGTATATGACCAAGAGCGATCTTGCCAAGTCTCTGTTCCGAACTGTCCTTCCTGAGGGATTGTATTGAAGGTCCAAAGTTCTTCACCAGTCCTGACGTCAAAGGCATGAACGTCCCCGCGATAGGCCTCCTTCGCGTCAAATGTGTCTGACATGGATTGACCCAGAACGATTACATCACGCACAACCATCGGGACACCGCCCCAGCGGTATCGTTCAAATTCTGGCGGCATGAATTGTAAATCGACACGACCATTNGCTCCAAAATCAGGATAAAGTTCGCCTGATTCAGCATTAAGNGCATANAGATAGGTGCCTCTCTGNACTATTATTCTTTCATCGTCNCCGTCAGTCCAATAGGCGACGCCTCGAGTTGGTGCTCCNGGAAGTCCGTCCGCCCCACCAGGTGGTTCCTGGATCCAAATTGTCTCTCCCGTACCCGGGTCGAAAGCTTCTACTAGGCCAACTCCGTTAGTGACGTAAGCGACGCCGTTTTTTACTATGGGTGCTGCATTCCAAGTATTCGAGTAGCGCTGTCTCGGGTTAATGTTGACATAATATTCATCAAGGGCGGGTCGGCGCCATACGATTTCCAACGAGTCGATGTTGTCCGNATTTATNTGNTCNAGCGGCGTGTACTTTGTGCTTCCGATGTCTGCTCCGTAGGCNTCCCATTCTCCCGGNGTTGTGCCCATCCCAGCTTTGGGATATTNGATAGCGGCAGTGTTCTCCCCTTCTGAGTTAGGTTGGGCTGCCGNACTNANACCCTCAGAAGAAGGTNGCTGGCTGTCGCAGCCAACGGCAAGAATTAATGGTGTCAGAATAAGTGTTCGATTGAATGCACGGCTTAGTATCATTTTTATTGTCACTATGGTTGAGAAAGTTTTAATCATAAAAGCNCTTCCTTGATTCTACATGAAAACAAGGAAAAACTATGTATACTCGAGACCNACTGAAGAAAATACAATTTTTCAATATTATCGTGCAATAGCCCGTTAATCTGATTTGACATGGAGCTCCAATGACTAATTCACAATTAATTTCACGACGAGAATTACTAGTCAGCCTGAGCGCTTCAGCTCTTCTGCCTTACCCTGCAATCCTGTCTGCAGCCGAAAATAAAATGCGTGGTGCCTTGATGATTCTCAGTACCCCATACACTGATGATNATCAGGTNGATTTTGAGGATTTGGCNAAAGAAGTCCGATTCTGNGCTCAATGTGGAGTGCAGGGTGTTGTTTGGCCTCAAAATTCAAGCGANCAGCGGTACCTGAGTAGCCAAGAANGGATGAAGGGATTTGAAGTTATTGCNGAGGCNAGTCGAGGAACCGGNATGTCGGTTGTTTTCGGAGTTCAAGCAGATGATACGCAAGGAATGNTTAATTACGCAGAATTTGCCGANTCGTTGAACCCAGATGGCATGATTGCCATACCGCCTACAACCGCAAATTCATTGTCAGAGATTCGAGACTACTACAAGGCATTGTGTGACATTACTGCTAAACCTATTTTCGTTCAGACCAGTGGGGGACCTGATATAGAGTTGACCATAGAATTTCTCGTTGATTTAGCCAGAGAATTTCCACAATGCGGCTATATCAAAGAAGAGTATGGTAACGTCCACGAGAGGATGTTGGCTCTTCAAAAGTATCAGCCTGATCCAATACTTAGCATTTTTGGTGCGACTCTCGGTCGTGGCTGGTTATATGAAATGCGAATAGGCACAGATGGAGTAATGACTGGCGGAGCGATGTATGCTGATGTCTATGCCAAGTTATGGGATTTCTATGAGAAGGGAGATGAATTGTCTTTAAGGGATTGCTACTCAAAACTTTTGCTAATACAAAATTTAGATAATTTAAT
>PBXX01000056.1 GCA_002727755.1 Gammaproteobacteria bacterium
TTCCTTTGGTTCCCGTCAGGCTTAGTTCTTTATTGGCTTACAAATGGATTATTAGGAATTCTTCAGCAATGGTATATTACAGGTAAAATCGAGGCCGCTTACCAAACCAGTAAAAAGTAACCAAAACTAAATTTGGACATTCAACTTATATACACCCTTTAAAAAAAGTTTATTTAGGAATAATGTCCCTATCTGAAGAAACTACAATATGCGCGATCTCTACGCCACCCGGTCGAGGGAGCGTTGGTATCATAAGAGTTTCAGGTCCAAAGACTTCAGCTATAAGTATGAAGATTCTTGGATTCAAACCCGAAATACGATACGCCCACACCTGCCAATTTCTTAATCAAGATCAGTCCGTGATTGACATAGGTATCGCGATATTCTTTGAAGGCCCAAATTCGTATACGGGTGAAGACACTTTAGAACTGCAGTGTCATGGGAGTTTGCCTTTGTTAAATGAAATTATCAACAGACTCCTTAGCCTTGGTGCTGTAATCGCGAGACCAGGAGAGTTTACAGAACGATCGTTCTTAAATGGTAAGATGGATTTGGCGCAAGCGGAAGCTGTCGCTGATCTTATTGAGTCTGGGACAGAGCAACAGGCAAAATCTGCATCCAGAACATTGCGCGGCGCTTTTTCTGATCGAATTAAAAAACTGCAAGAACAACTCACTAAAACTCGGATAAATGTTGAAGCAGCGATTGATTTTTCAGATGAAGATTTAGAGTTAAGTTCAAATGAAACAATTCTCAATCTGATTACCAAATGCTTAACAGATTTAGACACTGTTTTTACCAAGGCTAAGCAAGGTGTAATTCTTAAGGAAGGCCTCCAGGTAGTAATCGCTGGGTACCCAAACTCAGGAAAGTCTACCTTGTTGAACGCTATTGCCGGTGAAGATGCTGCTATCGTTACAGAAATTCCTGGAACTACAAGAGATATTCTCAACGTTGAAGTTTCTGTAAGAGGTATACCTATTAAAATAACCGATACCGCAGGTCTCAGAGAAACTAATGATCCAGTAGAATTAGAAGGAGTGCGGCGAGCTCAAGAAGCTATAATTGCCGCTGATCACATCCTATTCGTGGTGGACATAACAACTCTTAATGACCAGCCGAGAAACCTCCGGGATGTGATTACTTCTTTTTCAGACGATTTTTCGCTAAAGCTCAATTTAGAAAAAAATCTTACCATAGTTGTCAACAAGTTGGATTTGATAGAAAACTATGGATTTTTTACGGAGGAGCTACAAGCTGCTGATATCCAAATTCCCGTGATTGCGATTTCTGCCAAAACAGAAGAAGGACTTGATAATCTCAGAGAGAATTTTTTAAAAGTAAGCGATCACTTATGCTTTACCGAAGATAACTTTAGCGCTAGAACCCGACATATCAGTGCTTTGGACGTGGCCAAGACGCACTTAAAACGAGCACAAAAGCTAGCTAAAGGATCTATAGATTTGGAGTTAATAGCCGAAGAATTACGCTTATCCCAGTTGGTGATGGGAAGTATCACAGGGGAATTGACTAGTGACGATCTATTGGGTGAGATCTTTGGGAGCTTTTGCGTAGGTAAGTGATTCATAACATGAAGGATAATTTGTGTAAAACTAAATGAAAAACGGTGAGTAGAATCTGGTTAAATCAATCGACACATTATTGGTTAAATATTATTAACATTTTACTAAATACTTTTGCTCTGGATAGTCAGATAATACTCAGGGCTTTCAATCTGAATAAACCTCTGATTTAATTAAGTTATTACTTGCTATCAACAGTTTTTTTTTTGCCTATAATAATAATATTAATACCTTATATATATTTAATTAAATATATTTTTAATATTAATTAATAATTAATAGTTATTAGATTTAGGTAATTCGGCTCGGATATTTATATGCAGTTTCAGACAAGATACGACGTCATCGTGGTTGGTGGAGGTCATGCAGGCACTGAAGCAGCCTTAGCGGCAGCTCGTCAGGGTGTTAATACTTTGTTGGTCACTCACAGCATAGATACTCTCGGACAAATGTCGTGTAACCCAGCTATCGGTGGCATTGGTAAAAGTCACTTGGTCAGGGAAATTGATGCGCTCGGCGGAGCGATGGCTTTGGCTGCTGATCGCTCTGGGATTCAGTTTAGGGTCCTTAACGCAAGCAAAGGACCCGCCGTTCGTGCCACTCGAGTTCAGGCTGATCGGGCTCTCTATAAATCAGCTATTCGGCAAGTGCTAGAAAATCAAGATAACCTATCTTTGTTTCAACAAGGTGTTGATGATCTTGTTATTGATAATGGGGTAATCAAGGGTGTCGTTACACAGATGGGATTGGTTATCAAGTCGAACCATGTCGTGTTAACGGCAGGGACATTTTTAGGAGGAAAAATTCATATAGGACTAGAGAGTAACTCTGGGGGGCGCGCAGGTGACCCACCGTCTATTGCTCTGGCTGATAGATTGAGAGAGCTGCCTTTCAATGTCGAACGCCTNAAAACAGGAACACCACCAAGACTTGATAAAAGATCGGTTGATTTCTCTGTAATGAAAGTTCAACCAGGTGATGAGCCTCTGCCGGTTATGTCTTACCTAGGCGCACGAGAAGACCATCCTCCACAAATCAANTGCTTCATTACACATACTAACGAAGCTTGTCACGATATCATTCGAGGTGGACTAGACCGGTCACCAATGTACGCTGGTGTTATTAAAGGTGCTGGGCCTAGGTACTGTCCATCCATAGAAGACAAAGTAATGCGATTTTCTGACAAGTCTTCCCATCAAATCTTTCTAGAGCCAGAAGGGCTAACCACAAACGAGTTGTACCCTAATGGGATTTCAACAAGCTTGCCATTTGACGTTCAGTTGGAGATGGTCAAAAAAATTCGAGGGTTAGAGCAAGCTCAAGTAACCCGGCCTGGATATGCTATCGAGTACGATTTTTTTGACCCNAGAGATTTAAACTATTCACTTGAAACNAAATTTATCAAGGGATTGTATTTCGCAGGTCAAATTAATGGTACGACCGGTTACGAGGAAGCAGCTGCACAAGGTCTTATTGCTGGTCTAAATGCTGGTCTAGCTGCTAAGGGCCAAGAGCCATGGTGCCCACGCCGAGACGAGGCCTATATAGGAGTCTTAATCGATGATTTAATCACACTTGGTACAAACGAACCCTATCGTATGTTCACTTCTAGAGCCGAATATCGATTGACGTTAAGGGAAGACAACGCTGATTTACGTTTAACCGAGAAGGGTAGAAGTCTAGGACTCGTTTGTGACACTCGCTGGCAATTGCTCAATGAGAAAATTGAGATAATTGAAAAAGAATTATCAAACTTAAAGTCTTCTTGGATACAACCCAATTCTAAAGCAGCAGTCAGGGTAAATAGCCTCTTAGATAAACCAATTTCTCGTGAGCAAAACTTAGCTGATTTACTTTCTAGACCGAGAGTTTCTTATGACTCCTTGATAAAGGCTGTTGAAGAGCAACCGTTCACTGAAGTGAAGTTTAATTCGGCTGCAGATCAAGCCCGAAAACAGGTGGAGGTGCATCTAAAATATCAGGGCTATATAGACAGACAGTCTGAGGAAATAGCGCGTATGAAAAGACAAGAAGATACCAGATTACCGGAGGATCTTGACTACGAGATAATGCAAGGGCTGTCTAACGAACTAAAGCAAAAGCTTATAAAAGCTAGGCCGGAAAATATTGGTAGGGCATCAAGGATACCTGGGATGACGCCGGCTGCTTTATCATTGATTCTGGTATATTTGAAAAAACATAAATCAATTTCAAGAAAAGCAAGTTGAGTGATTTTACTGAAGACCTAGTAGAGAAACTGGAGAAAGAGTTAACTGATGGGCTTTATGGGTATGGGATCGAAGCCACTCGTCACCAGATTAACCAATCGATTGATTTCCTCTCCATCCTTCAAAAATGGAACAAGTCTTTTAATTTAGTTTCAACGCAAGATGTNAGCGAAATGCTTAACAGACATCTATTNGATAGCTTGTCCATNAATTCTTATCTTCGGGGTAAAAACATAATAGATGTAGGTTCAGGGGCTGGCTTCCCAGGNATACCTCTTGCAATTTTCAACCCAGGAAAACACTTNANTCTTATAGACGGTAATGGCAAGAAGACTCGTTTTCTNTTCCAAGTGAAATTAACTTTAGATTTGTCCTCAATACAAATTAGAAATTGTCGCGTTGAGCACTATCAAACCGATCGTCAAATTGATATGGTGGTANCTCGGGCTGTTTCTGGTATCGATGAACTTGTCGATAAAATTTGCCACTTTGTCTCCAAAGATTGCANAATTCTTTTTATGNCNGGGATGGCCTCAAAGGAAGATATCAGTNCTCTTCCCCAAGACTTTGAGGTTGTTAATGTCGATGAGCTCAAAATTTTGGGTAGGACAAGACATGTAATTGAGATAGGTCGGAAGTNGGATTAGGTTGTTTTAACGTTNGCCTATAAATATTNAANCAAAATTGTTGGAANCCGAGTGATTTGCTGGATGGTGTGTGAGTAAGGTTATCGCGATAGCGAATCAAAAAGGTGGAGTAGGCAAGACAACAACTTCGGTAAATCTTGCTGCCTCGTTAGCTGTTACCAACAACAGGGTATTGCTCATCGATCTCGATCCTCAGGGTAATGCAACTACTGGTTCAGGCGTTGATAAATCTGGCTTAACGCGGTCAGTTTACGACTTATTGATCGGATCACTTACCATTAACGANGCATTGGTCACTAACGCGACGGATTATGACCTTTTGCCATCAAACTCAGACCTTGTAGCTGCTGAAGTCGACCTTTTGAAAGGTGAGAGCANGGAGAGCCAGCTGAAAGATGCTATTTCTGAAATTCATGNGAATTACGAGTTTATTTTAATTGACTGCCCCCCCTCACTAAACATGCTGACAATTAACGCATTGGTAGCNGCGACCGGAGTTGTTATTCCNATGCAGTGTGAGTACTACGCANTAGAGGGCCTTACCGCCTTGATGGAAACAATAAGCGCAATCAAATTGGAACTTAATCCTTCTTTAAAAATTGAGGGTATTTTGCGGACGATGTATGACCCCAGGAGTAAATTGACGAGTGAGGTAAATGGGCAGCTTTTCAATTATTTTGGGGATGCAGTTTATCGCACTGTAGTTCCTCGTAACATAAGATTGGCGGAGGCGCCCAGCTATGGCCAGCCAGCTATCAAGTATGACAGGCAATCACGGGGTGCTATAGCGTATTTAGCGCTAGCGGGTGAGCTTTTAAGACGACAAGACGAGTCCATGGCCAATGNAGCGNTNTAAATCAGAGCATAAATTNTAAAATGAGAGAGAAAAAAAAACTAGGTAAGGGATTGGGNGCGCTNTTATCCTCAGGCAGCGCACAAAACATGTCTAGTCTTTTCAACAATAGCCCAAGTGATNGCGACAAAGACCCCTCACTCACTAATGAAGGAGAGCTTAAGCAAATCCCATTGGATTTAATCCAGAGAGGTAAGTATCAGCCAAGNGCCGATTTTGATGAAGCGGCTCTGGAGGAATTAGCCTCATCGATAAAGTCCCAAGGGCTAATGCAACCAATAGTTATCAGACCGATTGGGCCTCAAAAATATGAAATTATTGCTGGTGAGCGGAGATGGCGGGCAGCACAAATAGCGGGTCTTGACTCAATACCTGCTGTCATCAGAATGGTTAGTGATGAAGCTGCGATAGCAATGTCCTTAATCGAAAATATCCAGAGAGAAGATTTAAACCCGATCGAAGAAGCTTTAGCGCTAAAACGTCTACAAGACGAATTCAAGCTGACTCANCAGGAGGTGGCTGATGCGGTAGGAAGGTCTCGCACTGCGGTAACTAACCTAATGCGNTTAGTTGGCTTGCACATTGATGTGCAAAAAATGCTGCAAACAGGCCTNCTGGAGATGGGGCACGCCAGGACACTTTTGNCNNTGCCAGAAATAAAACAAGTTGATTTCGCANGGNACATCGCTAAGAAAGGTCTTTCNGTTCGACAGACAGAGGAGTTAGTAAGAAAGGCAAAGAGTCCCAAGGAAGTAGTATCTGAAAGATCTATAGACCCTAACATTAAGAATTTGGAAGAAAGTTTGGGCGAAAAACTTGGAGCTAAGGTTTTAATTGAACACAAAACGAATGGGAAGGGACGATTAATAGTTTCTTACAATAGCCTTGATGAGCTGGATGGAATATTGGCGCATCTTAATTAAAGGTTTGTGAATAGACCAAATATTTTTATGGCTTNGATAATTGTTCCTAGGTTCGGTTGATACTCCAAAGTAAAGCTCCTATAATGCGCGTGCTTTTTCTATGTAGACANATAGAGGGAGTCTAACTAGGGGGTTGTAATANTAACAAGAAGTGAATTTNTCAAGCCTACTTCGTGACAAATTTAAGACCCCCGTCAGTATATAAAGTTATAGTTGCACAACTAGTATGGACAGTCTCGTTATCCTTAGTCTGTCTTTCGATTTTTGGGGTTGTAGCTGGATACTCCGCGTTATTGGGTGGGCTCATTAGCGCAGTACCAAATAGTTATTTTGCGTTGCACGCCTTTAAATTTCAGGGTGCAAGAAACGCAGATAAAGTAGTTAAAAGTTTTATCCGCGGAGAGCTTGGTAAAATTGTTTTCACAGGTGTGCTTTTCGCGCTGAGTTTTACTTTAGTCACCAGCTTAGATGAACTTGCATTGATAGCCNGCTTTGTGGCTGCGCATTTTGTTGGGGTGGTGATGTCTGGGACCATTGACTATAGCCCGACAAGAAAAAACACCTAAAATTTAAACTGAAACTTAGCAGGGTAGAATTCAGAGCAAATGGCCGACGCATCGCATTCCGCAGCCGAATTAACTGTTCAAGAGTACATCACTCATCATTTATCTTTTCTTACTTTTGGNAAAATCGACGGCAGTTGGACGTTTGCTCACACGCCTGAAGAAGCAGCTGAGATGGGTTTTTGGGCNATCAATGTAGATACTTTTGGTTGGTCATTACTNCTNGGAGCAGGCTTTTTGTGGTTCTTCTATCGTGTGGGAAGGACAGCTTCGGTTGAAAACCCTTCGGGCGCACAAAATTTTGTTGAGGCTGTTGTCGAGTTTGTTGATAGTCGTGTATCAGAGACATTCAANTATAAAAACGAATTGATTGGGCCTCTCTGCTTGACCCTCCTATTCTGGATTTTGTTAATGAACACGATGGACCTTGTGCCGGTTGATCTNNTGACTAGTTTTGGGTTCGANAAATTCGCCGCGGTAGTTTTCCACTTTGAACATGCTCCCTTTAAGATNGTGCCAACCACGGATCCCAATATTACGATGGGCATGTCGACCTTAGTATTCTTTATGATNATTTATTACAGCGTTAAGAATAAGGGTCTCGGAGGTTTTTTGGGAGAGCTAGCATTCCATCCGTTTGGCAAGTGGATGCTACCTTTTAACNTGATAATTGANGTGCCNACGCTTATTGCTAAGCCAGTATCTCTTGGGCTGCGGCTCTTTGGGAATTTGTACGCTGGGGAACTTTTATTTTTGTTGATCGCATCGATGATGGGGCTTTGGCAGCTCCCAGCACACTTTGTTTGGGCGGCTTTTCATCTTCTGGTGATTCCNTTACAAGCTTTTGTTTTTATGATGNTAACAATTGTTTATNTAAACGCGGCACATGAAAAACCACATCATTAATCTGCTACACATTCTGAACTGAANAAANACTGGAGGAAAAGATGGAAATAATATTAGCTAACACAGTACTAGGCGTATTGCTTGTGTTGGGTATGGGTGCGCTGGGAACAGCGATAGGTTTTGGTATCTTGGGAGGGAAGTTCCTTGAGGGTTCTGCGCGTCAGCCGGAGCTGGCTCCCAAACTACAAGGGTCAATGTTTTTGGTAGCAGGACTGATCGATGCCGTGACCATGATTGGCATTGGTATAGGCATGTGGTTTACCTTTGCTAACCCATTTACTGCTGCGCTNGGCGGCTAAAGACAGAGTAAGNCGGAGAAAGAATCGTGAATATTAATGCGACTTTTCTAGGTCAGATGATTGCAATGGCCTTTTTTGTTTGGTTTTGCACGAAATACGTTTGGCCGCCCTTTGTTTCTATTATGGAAGAACGGAAAAAAAGAATAGCTGACGGGTTGGAAGCAGCATCAAAAGCTGAGAAGGATCTTGAGTCTGCCCAAGNCAAGTCTGAGNAGCAGTTAAAAGCTGCAAAGGTAGATGCTGCTGGCATTATTGATCAGGCAAATAAGCGAGCTGCACAAATTGTGGAAGAGGCTAAAGAACAAGCTCGTGAGGAAGGCCAGCGCATTATAGCCAGCGCGAATGCCGAACTAGAGCAAGAGGTTAATCGAGCAAAAGAAGCATTAAGAGCACAAGTGTCTGCGATTGCGGTAGCTGGTGCTGAAAAAATTCTTGAGGGCTCTATTGATCAAGCCGCGAATGAAGAAATGTTGAACAAATTGGCTACAGAGCTTTGAAATATTAGCAATGGCAGAGACAACGACACTCGCAAGACCTTATGCTAGAGCGGCTTTTGAAGTCGCCTCGCAAGATAATGCGCTACAAAGCTGGTCTAATCTCCTTGCTCTATTCGCCGCCGTGGCCAAACAGCCGGCTGTTAGCTCTGTGTTACGGAATCCATCTCTTTCTTCAAGTCAAATCGCAGAGTCTTTCGAAAGCATATGTGGTGATGACATAGACGGTAAGGGCAAAAACTTTATTCGGCTCCTTGCAGAAAATAAACGGTTAGTACTGTTGNCAGAAATTGCNGAGCTATTTGAAGTCTTAAAAGCTGACCNGGAGCGCTCTGTAGAAGTTGAAGTAACCTCAGCTTTTGAAATTAGTTCAGAGATTGCAGGGAAACTAGCTGCCTCATTGAAAAAGCGATTAGATAGAGAAATTAATCTATCAACGAGCGTCGATGAATCTTTGGTTGGCGGTGCGGTAATTCGTGCCGGAGATATGGTGATCGACAGCTCTGTTCGTGGAAAGTTAACCAAATTAGTTGAATCAATAAATTCTTGACGTTTTAGGATATAGGACATAGCGATGCAACAACTGAATCCATCAGAAATCAGTGAGATTATAAAGCAGAGGATCGACAAATTAGATGTGTCGGTGCAGGCAAAGAACGAGGGCACAATAGTCAGTGTGATGGATGGGATCATCCGCATTCATGGCTTAGCAGACGTCATGTATGGCGAAATGATTGAATTCGAGGGTGGCATTTATGGCATGGCGCTCAACTTAGAGCGTGATTCTGTTGGAGCCGTGGTATTGGGCGACTATCTTCAGCTCAAGGAAGGCCAGACATGCAAATGCACAGGGCGAATTCTTGAAGTGCCTGTCGGTCCCGAGCTTGAAGGTCGAGTAGTTGACGCTCTTGGAAAGCCTATTGATGGTAAGGGCCCTATAGATGCAAAGCTCACTGACCCAATCGAAAAGGTTGCCCCCGGTGTAATAGCCAGACAGGGTGTAGACCAGCCAGTGCAGACAGGATTGAAGTCAATTGACTCAATGACTCCCATAGGGAGGGGGCAGCGAGAGTTAATTATCGGCGACAGAGAGGTTGGTAAGACGGCGGTAGCCATTGACACCATCATCAACCAAAAAGGTAAAGGGGTTAAATGTGTTTATGTGGCGGTTGGGCAGAAGGCTAGCTCAATCTCAAATGTGGTCCAAAAACTTGAAGAGCATGGTGCAATGGAATACACCGTGGTTGTTTCAGCCTCTGCATCTGATCCCGCTTCAATGCAATTTATCGCACCGTATTCGGGATGCTCGATGGGCGAATACTATAGAGATAGGGGCGAGGACGCTTTGATCATCTATGATGATCTAACTAAACAAGCATGGGCCTATCGCCAGATTTCACTNTTGCTCAGAAGGCCTCCAGGAAGAGAGGCATATCCGGGAGATGTCTTTTACTTACACTCCCGNCTTCTGGAGCGTGCAGCGAGAGTAAGCGCTAACTACGTAGAGAAGTTCACTGANGGTAAGGTTAAGGGCAAAACCGGGTCCCTGACAGCATTGCCTGTTATTGAAACTCAGGCGGGCGACGTATCTGCATTCGTTCCCACGAACGTAATTTCCATTACTGATGGCCAGATATTTTTAGAAACCGANCTTTTCAACTCGGGTATCCGTCCGGCAATGAATCCCGGTATCTCGGTTTCCCGAGTTGGGGGTGCCGCTCAGACAAAGATCATCAAAAAGCTAGGGGGCGGTATTCGTATAGCGCTAGCACAATATCGCGAGCTGGCGGCTTTCGCGGCTTTTGCATCTGATTTGGATGATGCTACTAGAGCGCAGCTTGAACATGGGCAGCGCGTGACAGAATTAATGAAGCAGAAGCAGTATTCGCCATTATCAATTGCAGAGATGGGTGTATCTCTTTTTGCAGCTAATGAAGGATTTTTGGAGGATATAGAGCTAAACAAAGTCTTGGATTTCGAATCGGCTCTTCTGGCGTATATGAACAGTGAGCATGGAGATTTGCTGGGCAAGATTAATGAAAGCGGCGACTACGATGATGACATAGAAAAAGCTTTTAGAGCCGCGCTTGAAAAATTTAAGTCAACTCAAACTTGGTAAGGGTCGGGTATATTTCTTTATAGAAATTAGATAGCTACTAGGCGATTAAGAATATGGCGAGTGGAAAAGAAATTCGAACAAAGATCGCGAGTATAAAGAATACTCAAAAGATCACTAAAGCCATGGAAATGGTTTCTGCAAGTAAGATGCGGAAAGTGCAAGACCGCATGAAGCTTGGCAAGCCATACTCGCAGCGAATTCGCTCCGTCATCGGTCACATAGCAAACTCAACCCCTGAGTATAAGCATCCGTATTTTGATACTCGAGACGTTAAGCGTGTTGGTTACATAGTTGTGTCGACTGATCGAGGACTATGTGGCGGATTGAACATTAACGCCTTTAAAGCCACTGTTGCCTCAATGAAAAAATGGTCCGACCAGGGTGTGGAGATAGACATATGCACTATCGGCGCAAGGGCGGCAACTTTTTTTAATAACTATGGTGGAAATGTAGTAGGAGCGGTTCGAGACATCGGTGACGCTCCAGAGGTTGCAGATCTGATTGGTGCCGTGAAGATTATGCTGGATAAATTCGATGGTGGGGAAATAGATAGACTGATGGTTGTTAGTAACGACTTCGTGAATACCATGACCCATAAGCCCGTGGTAAACCAACTAATTCCTCTTCAACCCTCGGAGGAGGAAGAATTGCAACACCATTGGGATTATCTCTATGAGCCTGACGCACAGGAACTCTTGGATGGCTTGTTGTTGCGGTTCATCGAATCTCAGGTCTACCAAGCAGTAGTAGAAAATAACGCGTGTGAACAAGCAGCACGTATGATTGCAATGAAAAGCGCATCAGATAATGCTGGTGACTTGATAGAGGAATTGGGACTTGCGTATAACAAGGCAAGACAAGCAGCTATTACGCAAGAGTTGTCGGAAATTGCCGGCGGAGCTGCAGCAGTTTAATTTAATTTTATAAAATTTGTTGAAAGAGTTTGAGGAACCGAAGATGAGCAGCGGTCGAATCGTAGAAATTATTGGGGCAGTTATCGACGTCGAATTTGAGCGGGACAGTGTTCCGCAGGTATATGACGCGCTTACAGTAGATGGCACCGAGATCACCTTGGAGGTGCAGCAACAACTTGGTGACGGTGTTGTTCGCACTATCGCCTTGGGTAGCACCGAGGGATTGAGTAGAGGTTTATCAGTCGAGGATACTGGCGCCCCAGTTTCTGTACCAGTTGGTACGGAAACACTTGGGCGAATAATGGATGTTCTAGGTAGACCGATTGATGAGCGGGGACCAGTTGGTGAAAAAGAGCGCATGCCAATTCATCGAAAAGCTCCGACCTATGAAGAATTAGCGACAACAAACGAGCTACTAGAAACGGGTATCAAGGTCATCGATTTGGTATGNCCTTTTGCNAAGGGTGGTAAAGTGGGTCTCTTCGGCGGTGCGGGCGTCGGAAAGACGGTCAACATGATGGAATTAATCAACAACATTGCCACCGAGCATAGCGGCTTGTCCGTTTTTGCGGGTGTTGGAGAACGTACAAGGGAAGGAAATGATTTTTACCATGAGATGCAAGAATCAAAAGTTATTGATCTAGAGGGCGAGTCAAAAGTGTCCATGGTCTACGGACAGATGAATGAGCCTCCCGGCAACCGATTGAGAGTAGCTTTGACCGGTCTGACTATGGCGGAGAAGTTCAGAGATGAGGGACGAGATGTTCTTTTATTTGTTGATAACATCTATCGTTATACTCTTGCTGGAACCGAGGTATCTGCACTCCTAGGTAGAATGCCTTCCGCGGTGGGTTACCAGCCNACATTGGCTGAAGAAATGGGTGCACTCCAAGAGAGGATCACTTCGACTAAAANCGGCTCGATAACGTCTATCCAAGCTGTCTACGTNCCTGCTGATGACTTAACAGACCCATCACCGGCAACAACTTTCGCGCACTTGGATGCGAAGGTTGTATTGTCGAGAGAGATAGCATCACTTGGTATCTATCCCGCCGTGGATCCTCTTGATTCTAGTTCTCGCCAGCTAGACCCCCTTGTCGTAGGACAAGAACACTACGAGGTAGCAAATGGAGTTCAGACAGTTCTTCAAAGATATAAAGAACTAAAGGACATAATAGCGATACTTGGTATGGACGANCTGTCGGATGAAGACAAACAAACGGTGAACAGAGCAAGAAGAATCTCGCAATTTCTTTCNCAACCTTTTACTGTCGCCGAAGTTTTCACGAACGCCCCTGGTAAGTATGTTTCTCTCAAAGACACAATAGCCGGCTTTAAAGNCATTCTTGATGGGGAGTATGACGACCTGCCGGAGCAGGCATTTACGATGGTTGGTACGATCGAAGAAGCAGTTGAAAAAGCCAAGTCACTGTAGATCNAAAAGNATCGGAGTTACATNANTTTAGAAGCTAATCAAAGGTAAGGCNNATGGCTACGACAATGCAGTGCGATATTGTGTCAGCTGAAAAGAGCATTTTCACTGGCGCGGTTGAAATGGTAGTTGCTGCTGGGTCTCTTGGAGACCTCGGTATAAGCTATGGACATGCGCCTTTACTGACTGCTCTTATACCGGGTCCCGTTCGCTTAATTTTAGAAGGCGGTGAAGAGGAGGTATTCTATGTCTCTGGAGGCTTCCTTGAAGTCCAAAAAGATGTTGTNACTCTNCTCACCGACACCGCCATGAGAGCCGAAGATGTTGATGAATCGGCTGCCTTGAAAGCAGTTGAAGATGCTGAAAAGGCTATGTCTAACCAGAATTCAGAGTTTGATTATGGGACAGCTGCCGCACAGCTAGCCGAAGCCGCTGCTCAGCTCCGAGCTCTAAAGCAGATGAAAAAATAGACTTTCCGATAGCGCAATTATTTGAAAAAGGTAGCACTTGCTACCTTTTTTTTTGGTAATCTAAATCTTACANATATTGNATCTAAGGTTTTAAGATGGAAGCGGTAATCCTTGCAGCGGGTAGAGGNACAAGAATGCATTCACAATTGCCGAAGGTGTTNCACACCGTCGGNAATANGCCAATGCTTATTCACGTAATAAATTCNGCGGAGTCTGCGGGTGCAAAAAANATACANGTAGTTGTGGGAAATGACGGTGAGCGGATNAAGGAACAGGTCCGTCGATTTCCTATCCAAAACGAGGTCTCNTGGATTCTACAAAGNGANCANCTNGGNACNGCCCATGCNGTTCAACAAGCTGTNNCNCACTTTGANTCAAAAGCTGAAGGTGATCATATATTGGTNCTTTATGGTGATGTTCCACTTATAAAGCCNGATACTTTGGTCCANTTACTGTCGAANACAAAAACTGGNTCNATTGGTATTTTNACCTTACTTACTGANAACAACCGNGGTTTGGGAAGAATCCTTAGAGATGAATCAAACAAAATAATGGGTATTGTGGAAGAGAAGGACGCTTCTGANCTNCAAAAAGAGATTAAAGAGGTGAATAGTGGCATTATGGCACTGCCGGCAGATAGGTTAGGGAGTTGGCTCGGTAAAATTGAAAATAATAATCAACAGTCAGAGTACTATTTAACGGATATCATTGAACTAGCAACTTCTGAAAAAGTAACAATTAGCTCTGTAGTAATTTCGAATGAGATAGAAGCTCAGGGAGTTAATGATAAATCGCAGCTGGCGTTATTAGAGAGGCATTTCCAAATGACTAAGTGTAAGGAGCTACTGGATAAAGGCGTTATAATTAAAGACCCTTCACGCGTTGATATAAGAGGAGAACTGAGCTGTGGTCAAGATGTAGAGATTGACTTTAACACTCTCTTTGAAGGTGACGTTACACTTGGTAATAATGTAAAAATAGGCCCCAATGCAATTGTTAAAGACTCTTCGATTGGGGATGATACACAAATTTTGCCTGGTACTATTATTGAGGGCTCAACTATCGGAGAAGAGACGATCTTGGGGCCTAACGCAAGAATTAGACCGGGCACTATCTTAGGAAACAAAGTTAAGATTGGTAATTTTGTAGAAACTAAAAAAGCTATTCTCGGCGAGGGAACAAAAGCCAACCATTTAGCGTACATTGGAGATGCGGAGATTGGTAAAAACTGTAATATTGGAGCTGGGACTATATTTTGTAATTATGATGGGGCAAACAAGCATAAGACGCTGCTAGGTGATAATGTTTTTATTGGGTCAAATAGTGTTCTAGTAGCGCCAGTTAAGTTAGAGGATGATTCTTTTGTTGCGGCGGGATCCGCTGTCAATACAAATATACCAAAGGGCAACCTAGCCGTGGGACGCACCAAGCAGAGAAATATTAGTGGTTGGAAGCGACCCTCAAAAAATACTGAAAATTAAATCTCATGTGCGGAATTGTAGGCGCGATATCAGAAAGGAAAATCTCAAGGATCCTACTTGAAGGATTGAAACGCCTTGAGTATCGGGGATATGACTCTGCGGGTATTGCACTCCTTTCTGAGAGGAGCAATAAGCTTCAGCAGTTGAGAAGTGTGGGAAAGGTCAGGAAACTTTCAGATACGATCACAAAAAGAAAGTTGCAGGGCACTATTGGTATTGCACACACACGCTGGGCGACTCATGGGAAGCCTTCGGTAAAGAACGCTCATCCTCATACGTCCCAGAATGAAATCGCCATAGTCCATAACGGCATCATTGAAAATCATGAGTTACTTCGTGTTCGACTAACCGAAAGAGGATATGAGTTTAAAACAGAGACAGACAGTGAAGTAATTGCTCATCTTATTCACCAAGAGAAAAAAAATGGAAAAGTATCCTTTCT
>PBXX01000057.1 GCA_002727755.1 Gammaproteobacteria bacterium
TATTTTCTATTCTAAAGGTTTTCCAATCTTGGATGTCTGAATTTGTTAATCCGCCCGTCTGAATAGCGACGCCCGAGATGCCATTAATCAGAGATTCTGTTAATAAATAGTCAGCAGAACCAAGTAACCAAGGGCTCTTTGCGCTAAGGCATTGAAACTTGGAAGAGTGGAATTGTGTTTTTAGAAAATCGGTCGCGTCAGGACCTAGTGCCGGACCAAAACCTTTATCTCTTCTCTGGTCGGTATTAAAGTTCATAAGAATAGCTGCATCAAGCGGATGAAAAGGTGTCCATTTTATGCATCCATCATAGTTGAGAGCAGAATAAAACCCCAAGGGTCGGCCCTCATTCTTTTCTTTGATGAGTTGACATAAATCCCGGATAAAATTACTCGATACGAGGTCGAGAAGAGCAGAGGCCGTTATCAAACTTACTGATTCAAGCGGTAGTTTTTGGGTTGCAGAAAGGTCTACTAAAAAGCTCTCGATCGAGTACTCCTCTGAATGCCTATTAACAGCCTCAGCCAGTAACTCAGGATCATTATCAACAAGCCTCCACTGAATTGAGGGTGCTAGCGTTGTGTATCTCTGTAGTCCTCGAATTGTAGAACCAGTTCCGCTTCCTAAATCAACAATTACTTTATCTTTTGATTTAAGGTCGTTTAACCAGTTAGCAGCAGTTTTAAGCAAATGTCTGTCTCGGGCTTTGTGGTCCGAGGCTTCTCTAAGATTGAGCCACTCGATACTAAATCCGCTCATTTTTCAGGAATTTTCTCCATGCCCCTTGATATGAGTTTTGCACAAATTCCCCAGGAGGGTAAGGTTAGTGCAGCTTTTTGGGCACCGAGTTGCATTTTATTCCTTAAATCGCTATCCAAGATTAGTTTTTTTAGTGCTGCTGCCAAAGCAGAATGATCTTCAGCGTTGACGAGGATTCCTGCCGACTCAGGCACAACTTCTGGAATAGCTCCAGCCCGAGTCGAGACTATTGGTAGTCCATGTGCTATCGCTTCGGTTAACACCATGCCATAACCCTCAAATTTTGACGGTAAGACGAAAATATCTGCATTTTGGTATTCAGGTGAGATGTTAGCGACAGCGCCAACAAACTTAATCTGGTCACTTAGACCTCTAAGTTCAGCTTTATTTTTTAGCTCGCAAGACCATGTTGGGTCAATAGTTTGATCGCCAACGAACCGGGCTTGCCAGTCTAAAAAATCAATTTTGCTAAGTGCTTCAATGAGTACATCATGACCTTTCCGCTTTGTGAGAGACGCGCAAGTTAAAAGTCTTGTTGGTGAACCATTACACTTAGCGAATGGATATCTATCTGTTCCTGGCNGGGCAACCGTAATTTGAGANGCCGAAANTGANAANTCCTCGATCAAGATTTTGCGNGTATTNTGGCTAGTTACTATGACATGATCTGCNTTTTTAAGNGCATAGGTCTCGGATTGANGANGTANTTNTNTTTCGNAAGGATTTAATCCTGTTTCCATAGCTAATGGATGATGACAGAGTGCGACTAAATAAAGCCTATTTTTGTTAAGTTTTATCACATTTTTCATCGCCCCAAAAGCCAAACCATCCACGATTACAACGGAATCATCTGGTATACTTGAAAAAACNTCTTCGGTATGAGTTAAAGCAAGTTCGTCTGGGAAGGGAAANTTTTCTGATAAGGAGATAGTTTTTANGGTGCTGCCNATTTTTCGCAGTTCTTTGATGACTCTGCGATCGTAATGATAGCCACCGGTGTTGGTGTTAAGATTACCGGGAAAAACGAAATACAGTTCCGAATTTAACAAGTGACTAGATCCATTTTTAAAGTTATCTGCTTAACATTAGGAAATCATANGCCNAAATAGACAGNTGATGATTGATAAATTAAGCTTGNTATAAGATTAACAGTTATAGGATTTTTTCTACAAACCAAAATGACTAAACTTGANGTTACTCGCGAGGTGAGCACACGAATTCCCACCGATTATGGGGATTTTCAGCTATGCTTTTATTCAAACACACAAGATAGCAAGGAGCATNTGGCACTATTTATGGGAGATCTCTCTCAACATCAGTCGGTGCTTGCTCGTGTTCACTCAGAATGTTTTACAGGGGATGTGTTAGGNTCCAGGCGATGCGACTGTGGGGAGCAGCTCGANTNNTCGATGAAAATGATTTCAGAAGTNGGTATAGGAGTAATAGTTTATCTNAGGCAGGAAGGANGAGGCATAGGTCTTCTAGAAAAATTAAGAGCCTATAATTTACAGGATAAAGGCTTAGATACAGTGGATGCTAATCTAGAGTTAGGCCATGAGGCGGATGCTCGAGATTACTCCCTAGCCGCGCATATTTTTCGTGACTTGGGAGTCAGTTCAGTAGATTTAATTACAAATAATCCAGGGAAAATACATGCGCTTGAGGATTTGGGGATTGTCGTGTCAAAGAGAGTGTCGCTAGATATTGCTGCTAATTCTGACAACGTTAGTTACCTCGAAACTAAGGCGCAAAGGATGAATCACATCTTAAAGATCAAAACTCTAAAGAAATGAGTTAATGAAACTCAATGANCAGATATCGCGATGGTTGACTAGTCTGCGTCAAGAGTCCGGCGTCATTGCGAGCAAATGCGAATCTGAGAGTAGGCCAATTATTACTCTGAGCTATGCCCAGAGCTGGGATGGGAGCATAACTACCGAGCCCGGAACGACCCTTTCACTTAGTAGCCGAGCTAGTAATGTAATGACTCACGCCCTTCGAAGCTGGCATGATGGGATTTTGATAGGTATAGGCACTGTGTTGACGGATGATCCTTTGTTAAACGTAAGGGAGTGGGATGGACCCAGTCCTCAACCAATAGTGCTTGATAGTCGCCAAAGGCTCCCCTCTGATAGCAAAATTTGCCGGGAAAATAACCACAAGCCATGGGTGCTATCAAATTCGCAAGTGAAAGATAATCAAGGCTCTTTCGAGCAAATAGTTGTTGATTCCGATAACGAAGGCAGAGTGGAATTAAAATCAGCGATGAGCGCTATTTATGCGAGAGGGATAAATACCTTAATGGTTGAAGGTGGAGCTAATGTCATTTCCTCGTTTCTCAAAGCAAAATTAGCAGATGCGATAATTTTAACGGTTGCCCCTATGCTGGTCGGGGGATATAAAGCGGTAAATAGTTTGACCAATGATTCTATCTTTCCGAGAATTATAGCTCTGAATAGTCATCAGCAGGATGATGAGATCATTGTCTGGGGCGAAATCGATTACAAAAATTAAATCTGATGAATAATAAATTAGAACATCACCAGTCTAAAGAGGTTTGGTTTACTGCGCCCAATCAAGTAGAGGTGCGAAACACTGAGTTAAGAAAACCGGGTCCAACTGAAGTCGTAGTTTCTGTTCTCTACTCAGCCATTAGTGCTGGCTCAGAGCTGCTTCTTTATAGAGGTGAAATGCCAAGTGATATGCCTTTGGATAGTTCAATTGATAGTCTAAAGACGGACGTAGGATATCCAAAAAAATATGGCTATGCATGCGTAGGTACCATTATTGAAGTGGGCGCAAAGGTTGAAACGAGCTGGTTAGGGCGCGAAGTTTTTTGCTTTCATCCACATGCAAGCCATGTCATTGCCTCAATCGAAGAGTTAATCGCAATACCTGAAGGTATTGCGATGAAGGACGCGGTCTTTTTGCCAAATATGGAAACGGCAGTGAATTTAGCTCAAGACGGGAAACCGTTAGTCGGCGAGCGTGTCGTTATTTTAGGTCAGGGTATTGTGGGTTTATTGTTAGCTGATTTGTTGTCACGGTACCCACTCACTTCTCTAACAAGTTTTGACAAAGATGAAGACCGTCGAGAGTGGTCAAAGCAAGCTGGTGTTCCAAGAGTATTTGCTCCCGCGAAGTTAACTCCGGATGAGCTTTCTACTGTATCTGACACAGATTTGATTTATGAAGTTAGTGGTCAGCCAGAAGCTGTGAATTTGGCTATTGAATTAGCCGGTTTTTCCAGCCGCATCGTGCTTGGTAGTTGGTACGGGACTAAATCAGCTAAAGTCGAATTGGGTGGCGTAGCTCACAGGAATCGCCTTCAATTTATCACCAGTCAAGTGAGTACAATCGGACCAGACTTGACTGGACGATGGGATAAGACCCGGAGAATTAGTTTAGTATGGGAACTGCTGAAGAAGGTGAGACCCAGTAAATTTATCTCTCACTCTGTAGATATTCAAGATGCTCCTGATTTCTATAAGCGCATCAATGATGGAGAGAAAGGAATATTGCAAGTTATATTTAAATANGAAGATGGATAGAGGAATTTATGTATAAAGTAGCTGTAACTCGAGAATTTATCGCGAANCATTTTTTAATTGGTGGCGACTGGGGTGCTGAGAACGAACCACACGCNCACCATTATGTGGTTGAAGTTAGTATTGAAAGCGATACTCTNGACGAGCATGGCTATCTCGTTGATATTGTTGATATCGAGGCAGGTTTGGATGGTATTGTTGATTANTTNCGTGACACCATGCTAAANGACAAGCCGGAATTCGAGGGTCTCAATCCNAGTATCGAACACTTTTCCCGNATTCTTAATCANAAATTGGCAAAAAAAATTAANATGGNNTCTACTGGGACACTATCCGTAAAGCTATGGGAAAATGAAAGTTGTTGGGCTGCCTACAAGAGCGAGATATAGTTCTAAAGCANAGATTANTTTGGGTTATTGACTTCGCTCTGAAAAATTCTCCTGTCTTGAGNTAGANCTCGACAGATAAAATAAACATCCAGCNCCAATTGCAAGAATTATTAAATCTCTTATTCTGNTTAAGGCNATTACCCCACCAGCTCCAACCAAACTGATNCCAAGGATACCNAAAGACCATATTANCGAAGCTTCAATAGTCCCAACTCCACCAGGAATAGGCATCAGTAATGCTATTCGAATTCCAAGCATAACAAACACTATTTCATAAAGATCAGGAGTGAGATTTAATGCACTCATCATTAGATACAATTCGAAAATAAGAGCAAGCCATCCGAATGCTCCAATAAAGATCGCAAAAGACACTCTCNATTTATNTTTCNCAATCCTTGAAAAAATNNTGCTNATACTGGTGATTATCCNTTCTTCCTGGTCTTTGTNGGATGCTTTCTGAAATACCTTGCCATACANCGAAAATAACGCACTAACGATAAAANGATGTTTATATAAAAATAACGACAACAANGNTATGAGGCAGACTAANGAGAGAGANACAAAAAGAANAGCATCAGATAAGTCAGCNNCTATNTTTCCNTGTATCACTAAAAAGATACTCAGAAATAAAAATGAAAAATTGATAAAAATTTCAATAAAGCGATCTGCTCCAATAAGAGCAATNATGTTATCCANTCGNATCNCNNGATCACGATAAAGCCAATAGGCNTGGAGAGGCTCGCCCCCAAATTGAGGGCCGGGTGTCACAAAACTAAAAGTGCTACCTGCTTGGCGGATAATGAANAGGCGNGNAAANGATATCTCNATATCAAATGTNTTAGAAAGAATTTGCCAGCGTTTGACAGCTAGAAAAAGTATNACTNAATTGACANANAATAATNTGGTCCATGNAGAAAATGAAATCGCATAAATGCGCTGAAGCATGTCACTAANAGGTAACTCNCGAATGGTTNAAATTAAAAGGACAACGGCACTNAACCAAATTAAGTTNTTTAAAAAATTTTTCTTCTGGAATCTTGNGNTCATTTTTTTTTGATCCGCCCGCTGATTTGTANCCAATCNAGCAAAAATCTTATNAGNAGAGGAATCATTAACAAGACTCCTACTGGTTTTGTTAGTTCGGCTGGTATGGGAGCCCAAAGAGAAGTCGCAACCAAGCCCATCTGATAGCCTGCTAGTCTCCGACGAAANCGGTTTGGAATAAGTTNGTAAACCGGTTTTCCNTGNTGTTTTCTCAGATNAATACCCAGNCTAAAGANATAAAANGCTGCTGATACAATAAGNTAAGTGAAATGNAGTTTGTCCCAGAGTACAGCTAAGACTGGTGCTATTAATAATCCAAATGCATCAAGTTCGTTATCTAACTCGCTTCCCAATTGAGTAGTCTGCATTGTTACTCTAGCAATATAACCATCTAACGCNTCCCCNATCGCCGCGACTGTGTAGAAGATAGCTGGTAAAAACANAGCAAATTTGCTGAGAGTTGAGGGGTCTGTCCCGATGAATCCNGCGGTCGCCCCAATAAGAAGTCCTCTAGTTAACGTTAGGCGATTACCAATACCTAGTTTTAGAAAGCGCCGNTCACTCTTTGGGTCGAAGTTGAGATGCAATTTACNATGACAATTTNCGAGGACATAAAACCAGCTTATCCCNCTGANGATAAGGAAACTGGNAGCAAGTTTAGCGCTGTCTAACAATCCCAACGTAGTAGAAATGACCACCAGAAAGGCTGTCCCTAAGGCTCCTTGCCTATAAAGCTCACGCCTAATTTCTGTGCTTGCAACTGACATGACACAATTTAACAAAAAAACCGCCAGAGAGTCGACTATGACAATTTGAATCACGGAGTCTTTTTATTATTCTCATGGTATATTGTATCGCTTAGAAGATCTCTCAGGGAATTGGAGTATGCCGGTAACTAGACGACAGTTTTTAAACTATGCAGCGACTGGGACAGCTGTTTCGACAGCNTCTGGTTTTTCTTTTGCTCAAAAACGTGNGGTGATAAAACCAAATAAGCTTGAATCTGGCATGACGGTGGGACTGGTCTCTCCTGCAAGTAATGCGGCAGAAGATGAAGATATTTTGGCTTCGATTGAGTTTGTGAAATCTCTGGGTTTTGAAGCTAAGGCATCATCGAATTTATTTGCTCGCAATCAATATCTTGCCGGGACNGACCAGCAGCGAGCTCGGGATTTAAATGCTTTTTTTGCAGATCCAGAAATAGATGCNATTTTCTGCACTCGAGGTGGTTANGGTGCGCCAAGGATTCTTCCTTTCTTGGATTATGAAANTATAGCCGCAAATCCCAAAGTCTTTATGGGTTACAGTGACATTACAGCGCTGTTAAATGCGATACAGGTAAAAACGGGTTTAGTCACCTACCATGGTCCGATGGCGTTTGAGAATTTCACGGACTATACATTCGAGCAATTTGAAAAAGTACTACAGAATCCACAAAAAATGGTTGATCTTGGCGAGCCGCCAAATTTTGAGTCGGGACCCGGGCGCGTGGAACGTGAGAACAGGATAACAAGGATATCGAGTGGAATCGCTGAGGGTAGATTGGTTGGTGGTAACTTATCATTATTAGTGACTCTTTTAGGGACCGAGTATGAACCGGATTTTGACGGCGCAATACTATTTTTAGAGGATGTTTACGAGCCGCCTTACAGCATTGATAGAATGCTTACACATCTTTGGTTAACAGGCAAATTAGAGCAGGTAGCAGGTATAGCATTTGGTAAGTTTACGAATGCGAGCTATGGAAGTAACACGTTTAGTGTGGAGGAGGTAATCCGAGCTAGGTGCGAGAATCTTGGTATTCCAGTCGTGAAAGGCCTTATGATTGGTCACACTCAGGACCAGACGGTTGTGCCACTAGGATTAATCGCTCGGCTAGATGCTGATGAGAGGAAATTAACGTTATTAGAGATGGCGGTACAATGAATGAAACCTCCCCTTTTTCACGTATTGTTCAACTAAATTTGTGTTGTCAGTTTCCCCGTGGACATAATTCACAATAAGAATAACCCTAATATAGTGAGGTAAATAATGTTTCTTAATAAACTAGTCGAGGTCGCTGTTATCAGTGTGTTCTTAACTCTAGCAGGACTCGCAAGTGCTACTGAGCTTCGGCTCGTGCGCTTTGGTCCGATTGGAGAGGAGAAGCCCGGCCTTATAGATGATCAAAACCAAATTCATGACCTATCGGCATTTATTGAGGACATTACTCCCGACCAGCTCTCCGATGAAGCTCTTGAGGAGATTGCCGAAATCCCGCTTGATCAGATTCCGGTTGTGCCAGGGGATCCTAGACTTGGAATCCCGCTTGCAGGAATTGGCAAGATAGTGGCGATTGGATTTAATTATGTAAATCACGCTGCGGAAATGGCCGTAGATTTGCCCTCTGAGCCGTTGGTATTTATGAAAGCTACTTCGGCATTAACTGGCCCGTTTGATAACGTCATCCAGCCGCGCAATGGGCATAAGCTTGATTATGAGTCAGAGCTGGTGGTGGTAATCGGTCGTAAAGCTCAATATATAGGCGAGGATGAGGTTTTTGATCACATCGCCGGGTTTACAGTAGGGCATGATGTTTCTGAGCGGGCCTTTCAGAGAGAGAGGGGAGGGCAGTTTACCAAAGGGAAAAGCGGTGATACTTTCGCGCCTGTGGGTCCATATCTCGTAACACGAGATATGATAAAAGACGTTCAAAATCTCTCAATTTGGTCAGAGGTCAATGGTGAAAAGCGTCAACAGGGGAACACAACTGACATGGTTTTTGGCGTAAAAGAAATAGTAAGCCATCTAAGCCAGTTCATGACATTGAATCCAGGAGACATAATCTTCACTGGAACCCCTGCTGGCGTAGGAGATGGTATGGAACCTCCCGTGTACCTGTCACCTGGCGATGTTGTTCGCATAGGCGTTGAAGGTCTTGGGTTCCAACGTCAAACCATTCAGCGGCCTCTGTAAGTTTGAAAAATTAAGCTACCGGTGAACATACTATGTTTTATAGATGGCTGACGATTTTATTATGCTCATTACTCAGTAAGGCACTCCATGGAGCTGAAGAGTTGGTGGTTGTTGGCGGCGATGGTTCCAATTGTATCGAAGATTCAGGGTGTGTGAATCGTCTTCACCCGTTAATTCCCATGACTCATACTGCAAAGCCTGGCCAAACCATTCTTTTCCGTACCCGAGATGCTAACGATGTACTTGGTGTAATCGCAGATCAGAACGAAGAGCCTGAGACTTTAGACAGGGATTTTGGGTCCGTGCATCCTATGGCTGGGCCTGTTTACATTGTCGGTGCAAGTGAAGGTGATACTTTAAAGGTTAACATTCTAAGTATTGACCCCGGGAAATTTGGCTTCACTCGTGGTGGAAGTGGAGGATTTATCCCCGATTTGGTCGAGGGTGATTTTTTGACTATCTGGCGACTCAACAATGAATTTGCGGAGAGTGATGACATTCCCGGTGTAAGAATTCCTAATGCAAGTTTTCCAGGCGTCGTCTCGGTTTTGCCGGGACCAGCTCAATTGATTGAAATGCTGCGNCGGGAGAGGGACCTGGCAGATGNCGGTGGTCAAGTTTCTCTGCCATTCTCAGAGGGAGCCTCACCAGANCATATTTGTGGACCTAGCGGGATTGCTCCTACTGAATGCTTGAGAACNATTCCGCCCAGAGAGCATGGAGGAAACATGGATATTCGCTATTTGCAGGCGGGCGTNTCNATTTACTTACCGTGCTATATNGAGGGTTGCGGTCTNACNATTGGTGACTTGCATTATGCGCAAGGAGATGGAGAGGTTTCGGGTACTGCAATCGAAATGTCGGCTAATGTCCGCGTAACCACNGAGGTAATCAAGAATGGACCCGACCTTTCTCGGGGGCCGCACTATGAGGGAGTATCTGAAGTTTTGGATATACCATCTCGTCGGTTTTACGCAGTNACTGGAATTCCGNTTAAAGAANNAGGNNAGGTGCCACCANGGATGAGTTACCTAAATTCAGATNTTGTGCCGGGTTTGACTAATTTATCTAACGACATTAGCTTAGCNGCAAGAAANGCAGTTGATGGTATAATNGANTANATTGTGTCNGAGTATGGNTATGANCGNAATCAAGCTTATGTCATNGCNAGTGTGGCGGTTGATTTGCGAATTAGTCAGCTTGTTGATTCTCCTAATGTTGGNGTGACNGCGCTTTTACCACTAGANATTTTTAACCNCTAGAANTTCAAATAGATATTTCTCTCNNGTAAAAAACGAGGAANTANATACCTTAGTAGTANAGTTTTTATGGACCTATTATTTTTCGANCTCGATGGNACGCTACTCNANAGTGANTCCGAAATCTCTAATTTTACGCAAGAAATTTTAGTAAAACTGAAGCTGAATAATATTGCATACTCAGCTGCAACTGGTCGGACGATGCTCACTGGTACAGATATTTTAAAGGGTCACGGTTTTCACTTACCTCAGGTTTACAGTAACGGTGTAACTATNTGGGATCCCAGAAATAATAGTTTGAGTCTCGAACATTTGCTGGGCTCATCAGAGATATCGATTATTATTGAAGCAGCAGGGCTNCAAGGAATTACNCCNTTTGTTCATGCCGTTAGTGANAGTGANTATTNTATTTATCATGCNAAACCGCGTCATGATATTGAAAAAGANCTAATCAGTGCGCGTTATCAAANTACAGANGCTAAGATAATGTCTCTAGATCAGCTGACTNATATGAGTCAAGTGACTAATGTAAGTATGATCGGGATTGCGGCAGCGGTTGAAGAAGTTCAGAGGGAGTTAAATAAAAATCGCAATTTAGTCTCTTATTCAGGCCCTGCTATGGAGGGCAGTCCCTATAAATGGATGGATATCCATCACTGCAAAGCGAGTAAGGGTGCTGCAGTAAAAAAAATCAAAGACACACTCGGAGCTACAAATTTAATTTGCTTTGGTGACAGTGATAACGACCTTAGTATGTTCAAAATTTCGGATGAGAGCTACGCTCCTGCTAATGCAAAGAGTAAATTAAAAGAGGTAGCCAANGATGTTATTGGCCCTAACGATAAGGACGGNGTTGCACACTTTCTTAAAAAACGTTTCGCACTGTAAANGTCATGACTAAAAGCCCTGTAAATCAGGGCTTTNTTAGGTCGTTGNATTTCTCCAGAGTTTGCTGGAGTGATGTTTGGTAGCTATGGGTGGACTTGAACCACCGACCCCAGCATTATGAATGCTGTGCTCTAACCAGCTGAGCTACATAGCCATTGTTCTGTATTGTCTAAGCATACCGCTTATTGGTCTAAACGAGATTTTCTGTGGTNGGGGAAAGCCGCGAATTTTGTCGATTTACGTCTAAAATGTCAATACCAGCGCTAATCGATTACTACATTTCGAACTACAGCATAGAAGTCTCCAACGCCACGACGGAATGCTTCCTCCCCAACCTGNTCGTCGTTNCCATGAACCCCCGTGTGCTCTCCTCTGTTGGTTATGATAGGGTTGAAGCCATAACTTATTATTCCCAAATCTCTGGTAAAGTGACTGTCGGTAAAGCCGGTGCTCACAGACGGCAAAACTCTGGAACCTGGGTGTAGTTCTTGAGTTACGGAGTCAATTGCTCTGTATAGTCGGGAATTAGTCTCAGAGATGGCAGGAGTAAATGCCATTATTTTCTGAATTTCNACGCCNGTATAACCAATCAGATCATCCAACTCACTTATGAACTGATCTGCAGGTTTGTCGGGCAGTATGCGACAATCCAATTCTGCCCATGCTGTTGGNGGGATCACGTTTATCTTGTTAGAGCCACTCATGCGAGTCATGGAACATGTGTCTCTTATAAGGGAATTATGGCCGGGTCTTGNATCATGCAATTTTGCGACGAAGTTTGGGTCATTGATAGCAGCCTGTATATTGGCATAGGAACCTGCCCACTCTTCGTCCATGTCCACTGACAATGCGCTAAAGTAGTCGTTTACCGGACCAATAATACGGGGTGGNAATGGATTCTCGAGCATAGTATTCAAAGCTTGCACAATTCTGGTTACCGAGCTTGTAGTCCGAGGTGATGAACCATGGCCAGGTCTATCGATAGCATATANCCGAAGCCATACTGGCACTTTTTGGGTAACTTCGACACTGAAGACTACGCTCTGAC
This sequence comes from Gammaproteobacteria bacterium, assembly GCA_002727755.1. Classification (GTDB taxonomy): domain Bacteria; phylum Pseudomonadota; class Gammaproteobacteria; order Pseudomonadales; family Pseudohongiellaceae; genus UBA9145. The sequence continues at coordinate 11,889 of PBXX01000057.1, forward strand.
CAACTCGGCTTCCACCACCGCCTTCATTNAGTAGAATNCCAATATCTTCAAAAATTTCTGGGCGATTTTCNATAAGCCAGCCAACCCCAAACATTCCCCCCGCTTCCTCGTCAGCGGTTGCCAGGAACACTACGTCCCTATTGAGTTCCACNCCAGAGCGGTGCAACGCAATAAAAGTGGCGAGTTGAAGAGTCCCTAGTCCCTTCATATCGCGTGCCCCNCNNCCNAGAATAACCCCATCTCGAATTGCTCCCGAAAGCACGGGAATAGTCCAAAATTCTTCATCAGCAGGGACGACGTCGGAGTGTTGNAGTAAAATGAGACCNGGCTNATTCCCNCCTTCGAGACGTGCCCATATATTTCCNCGCCCCGGAGCACTTTCNGCNGTTTGATACTCNATACCCTCAGCCTCAAAAATTTCTGCTANAAAATCCACNGCACGGTATTCGTTACCAGGCGGATTGATGGTATCAATTTGGATATAATTTTGAAGCCAGCCGACCGCCTCGTCTTCAAGAGTTTGGCTCCTNAAGACGCCACAGAACATAAAAAAAAGAATAACAATCCCNGCTTTAAAAATTTTCATAAGAGGCACCAGCTTTTATACGTTAAATCTAAAATGTATTACATCTCCGTCTTGGACAACATAGTCCTTGCCTTCTAATCGCCATTTNCCAGCATCCTTGGCACCTNTCTCGCCATTATTTTGGATAAAGTCCTCATAGGCAACAACTTCAGCTCGAATGAAGCCCTTTTCGAAATCTGTGTGAATAACACCGGCGGCGGCTGGTGCNGAAGCACCCCTNNTAACTGTCCAAGCTCTCACTTCTTTCTCACCNGCNGTAAANTATGTTTGCAACCCCAGTANGTTGTAACCGGCTCGGATAACTCTGTCCAAACCTGCTTCCTTCATGCCGAGATCCTCTAGGAATTCGAATTTTTCATCATCCTCTAGCTCAGCAATTTCTGCNTCCAGTTTGTTACAAATGGCTACTACTTCCGCATTTTCTTTTAAGGCGATGTCCTTAACTTTTTGTAAATGTGAGTTACCTGTAAAGCCATTTTCATCTACATTGGCAATGTACATTACAGGCTTTGCTGTAAGTAAGTGGAGTGAATAGAGGTTTTNTTGCTCCTCTTTATAAAGCTCTAACGTTCTTACTGGNTTGGCTTCATCCAAGTGATGTTTAACTTTTTCTAATAGNGTTACTTTATNTTGTGCTTCCTTATCACCGCTCNTCGCAACTCTAGTAACTCTGTCTAGGGTTTTTTCTACAGTTTCTAAGTCAGCCAAAGCAAGTTCGGTATTTATTGTCTCGATGTCAGCTGAAGGGTTTATNTGNTCTGACACATGGGTAACATTTTCATCATCAAAACATCGAACGACATGTGCNATTGCGTCTGTCTCTCGGATATTTGCCAAAAATTGGTTGCCGAGACCTTCTCCTTTAGATGCGCCTGCCACCANACCTGCAATGTCTGTAAATTCTACAGTAGTTGGAATTACTTTCTGNGGNTTNACTAGGNAGGCCAGTTTANCAAGACGCTCATCGGGNATAGAAACAATACCCGAATTTGGTTCTATGGTACAAAAGGGAAAGTTCTCGGCGGCAATACCAGCTTTGGTCAGAGCATTGAAAAGAGTTGATTTTCCAACATTTGGAAGTCCAACGATACCGCATTTAACAGCCATCCAATTTGCCTTTAATTACTGTGTAAAACACGCATTGCTTCTTCCCAATTACCATTTATAGCGGTCGGAAGAANTCTTATGGCGTCTTCAATNTTNGACATAATTGCATCNGCCTCTGCTCGAGAGGGGTCATTCAAGACATAGTTAGCCACCATAGACTTATGGCCTGGATGTCCAACGCCAATNCGTANTCGGNAAAAATCACTCTTGCCGCCTAAGGCATTTATGATATCACGCACGCCGTTATGTCCTCCATGACCACCCCCGTCCTTGAAACGAGTGATGCCAACATCAAAATCAATCTCATCGTAGGCGACTAACAAATTTTCTGGNGCGAGCTTAAAAAAANTGCAAACNGNNGCAACAGATTTGCCNCTGTTNTTCATAAAAGTTGTTGGAAAAAGAAGTTTTATATCNGCTCCNTCTATGACGATAGAGGAAAATTCNCCAAAAAANTTAGCNTCANCNCGNAGNTTNTTNCCATANGNTTTGCAAAGATGATNCAGAAATATNACGCCAGCATTATGCCTATTNNTTTCATGTTGTGGGCCTGGGTTCCCCAAACCCACAATCAGNTTTATTGGTTGATCCGGCATCATTTCCGTCCCTAAAGTTACGGATTGCCTTTATCTTTGTCAGTCTCCATCCGAAGCTTCGCTATCCTGAGAATCTTTACTCTCTGCTTGTTCTTCGGCCGCATCATCTTCTCCAGAAACGACCTCCTCGTCTTCGTCTGCGGTGCCACGAGGTGCTTGAACGATTGC
>PBXX01000058.1 GCA_002727755.1 Gammaproteobacteria bacterium
ATATCTTTGCTGCAACCCAATTTCTATCTCTGTCATTTGGTTCACAGCTACCAATTGATAAATGAACTGATGAAGCTTTTAATTTGCCACAAGTCTTAAATATTGATTCGATAAATTTTTTGGCAGAATCTGCACAGAACTTCTTTTTATCACCCGCGCCTGCTAAAAGAACCCGTTTGGCGGAGATACCAGTAGGCTGATGTACAATTAGTGTTTCTCCCAGATTTCCGCTAATGTCGCCCCCAGATACTAAAACACTGATTAACTTCTTAGTCTTATCATCTAAGATTTTAGCCTCATCAGATAACCTACCATTGGCCCAAATTGAGACCACCAAGCAATCTGTAACGATCTTGTCGGGAGATCCGCCCTTTACCGAATATCTCATAATTTGTCTTACGTAAGTCCTCAGTTATGAATTGTTTCGCCGTCATTTAAAAGTGGTTATCCTAAATTTATTCCAACCGTTAAGCAACAGTGGTAAAAATCGATCGTAAACAGAAAATTAGAAATAGCCGAAGTTCACTGACTTTATTTAAAATATTTTAGTAAACTGCTCACAGTGCAAAAACAAGGTCTAATTCTTTGATCATTTTTCGATATCTCGGTCAGCAAATTTTACAAGTGACTGTCGCTGTATCACTGATACTTCTCTCGGTTGGTTTGATTAGTCGTTTCATCCAGTATCTTGGTCAGGCAGTTTCTGGTGATATAGCTTCTGATGTCCTCTTTCTTCTTATGTTCTATCGCTTACCAGATTTCTTTTTGGTAATTGTACCCTTAGCTTTTCTACTAAGTATTTTGCTCGTCTATGGGAGAATGAGCGAAGACAACGAAATAGTAATACTTATGAATTCTGGAATTAGTCAAAGGAGACTGTTAGGGCTTACTTTATTGATTTCCATGATTGTTTTTTTATTCATGGGATTGGTAAGTCTGAGTCTTGCGCCTTGGGGTGTAAGAAATGTCGAGCAAATAAGTTCAAATCAAGAGCAGCTGACCGAGCTCGATTTGATGATTCCGGGACAATTTCAAACATTTGGTGGAGGATCTAGAGTAACCTACACCGAGACGATTAGTGTTGATCAAGGTGTTGGGAGGAGGCTTGAAAAGGTGTTTGTTGCGCTGAGTCAGGAGCGAGAGAGCTCAGAGGAAAGTAGCTCAGATGCATCTGCGCCGCGTATTTTTTTAGCAGAAGTTGCCAGCCCAGTTTTTGATGACAAAACAGGCGCTCGCTTAATGCGCATGGAGAATGTGCTTCAGTATGATGGAAACCCTGGCAAGGCAGAATTTTCTATTGCTCAATTTGATGTTCACTCTCTGCTTCTTCCGGAACCTACAAGGTTTGAACCAACTCTTGAAGAAGGGTCTATTAGAACTTTAGCGTTGATAAACTCTGATTCTTTGAGAGATAGAGCAGAACTTCAATGGCGCGTTTCAATTATGCTTTTGATACCTGTTCTTGCATTCATTGCGGTCCCTTTGAGCAGAGTGCATCCAAGGGAAGGGCGGTATGGCAGATTAATTCCAGCGGTTATCCTGTATGCTGCTTATTTTTTCTTACTGCAGTTTGCGTGTGATGCGGTGTCCGATGGTGAATTAGATCCAAGAGTAGGACTTTGGCCCGTCCATATGTTTTTCATAATGATTGGAGGAGCATTATATTATTTTCCTAATTTCGGAACGCGTCGATCTGCAAAGGTATAATTGTGATTCTTTTAGATAAATATATTCGTAATACCATACAAGCTTCGATGTTGGTCGTGATAAGCATGCTTACAATCCTTGATGTTATCTTCAGCATGCTTGATCAAATGGCAGATACTGATGAGTATTTCGGTATTCTAAATGCTGTTACCTTTGTGTTACTAACAACTCCTACGACCGTTTACGAGATGTTGCCGTTTGCGGCACTTGGTGGAGCATTAATTGGTTTGGGTATTATTTCTTCGAATAATGAACTTGTGGTAATGCGATCTGCAGGCATCAGTGTTTACCGTATAGTTTTCTCTATTTTAAAACCCACCTTCTTGATTATGTTGCTTAGCTTATTTCTAGGCGAATTTATTTCTCCGCCTCTTGAGCANTATGCGCAAAGTAATAAAGCTATCCAAAAAAGTGGNGTCNNAGCGATAAGTCCNGAGCAAGGTGTTTGGCAAAAAATTGACAANGAATTCATTCACATCAATGCCATTGCGGCCGGGGGTCGTGAGCTATATGGAGTTAGTCGGTATGTTATCGAAGAAAATAGGCAAGTAACACTGGCAAGTTTTTCAGAATCTGCCAGTTATGTTGAANNAGACGATGACTCTTATTGGGANTTAAAAAATGTTCAAGAGAGCATTTTCGGGGGATCAGAGATAACGTCTCAGGAATATTTGAGTCAAAATTGGCTAATATCTCTTTCTCCCGAATTACTCGGTATATTATTAGTTGACCCAGATGAACATTCCATCTCAGGGCTATATAGTTTTGCAGGATACTTTGAAGATCAAGGGTTAGATGGTGATGTGTACCTCATGGCTTTTTGGAAGAAATTGTTACAACCACTTTCTACTTTGTTCTTGGTTATTCTCGCAAGTTCAATTGTTTTTGGTCACTTAAGGCAAGTTTCAGTTGGATCGCGAGTAGTTTACTCCATTGGAATAGCTTTAATATTCACAATATCTCAGCGTATGTTGGAGCCTGCTAGCCTACTTTATGGTTTTAGTCCGCTGTTGGCTGTTATAACTCCGATAATCATTTGTGGTGCTCTTGGAATTTATATTCTTAAACTCGTGCGTTAAACAATTTTTCTACTGCTCACATATTCGCAGTTCTTTGTTCAACTCCACTTTAAAGAGTTTGCGATTAGTCGGTTCCCTGCTCTAAAAAGGTCGTTCAGATTTGGGAATTAGTACCACCTTTGTGCCAGATATAAGGTCGTGGAGCGTATCACCATTTTTATTAAAATAATGCCAAAAATACCCGACTCCAAACAATAAAAAAGAGGGCCAAGCCATCAGCCATCTAATAAAAACTTGTTTAACGGTCAGATAATCGTCGCTTTCAGATTTTAGCCTCAGTCTCCAAGCTAACATACCAAGAGTTTGCCCGCTTCTTAACCAAAACCAGCAGTAAAAGGCAGCGGCGCTGAAGAACATTAGCGAAAATAGAAGGTAATCCACATATAGATTTGTAACTAAATGACCATTAATGATCTTAGCATTTTCGACTCCAGGAAATAGCTGGATCAGGTAGCCAATTAGCATCCAAATGGCGAAAACTAGGAAAGAATCATACAGTAAGGCGGCCATGCGCCTCATTAGACCCGCACAAGGAAGTGGGGGGCTTTTTATCTCACCGTCTAGCTTACTCAAGTTTTACGATAACTCTTTGACCGCTTGAATTAAATCGTTGGCGGCCTTTTGGCCGTCGCCGAACAACATTTTGGTATTGTCAGCAAAAAATAGAGGGTTTTCGACGCCCGAGAATCCAGCCCCTCGGCCTCGTTTAATAACGATTACATTGTCAGAATCCACTGCATCAAGAATAGGCATACCATAAAGAGGACTGCTGCTGTCTGTTTTTGCGGAAGGGTTCACGACATCATTTGCGCCAATAACGAGAGCCACAGTAGTTGTCTTGAAGTCAGCATTGATATCCTCCATGTCGTATATCATGTCATAAGGAACTCCTGCTTCAGCCAACAAGACATTCATATGCCCTGGCATTCGACCCGCCACCGGGTGAATCGCAAACTTAACCGAAACACCTTTGTCATCCAATAACTGAGTCAGCTCCCAAATTTTGTGCTGCGCTTGCGCCACTGCCATACCATAACCAGGAATTATGACTACTTGGCTTGCAAAAGCCATTAGAATCCCAGCATCTTGTGCCTGAATCTCTTTCATCTCTCCTTGAGAAGTGTCACTTGAAGTAGCTGTCTCTGTGCCAACGCCGGCAAAAAATACGTTGCTAACAGATCTGTTCATAGCGACCGCCATCAGATGAGTAAGCAAAGAGCCGGCTGAACCTACTACGATACCCGCTATAATCATAGCCGCGTTTCCTAAGACATACCCTTCAAAACCAACAGCTAGGCCCGTTAACGCGTTGAATAGTGAAATTATCACAGGCATGTCTGCTCCACCGACTGGGATGGTTATAAAGATACCTAGGACGAGTGCGAGTGCGAAGAAGACGACGATTGGTGTTAGTTCTGAGCTGAAGTAAATACTAATAGCAAAACCCACAGTAGCAATGGCTATCAACGCATTGACTAGATGTTGAGCTGGAAGCAGCTTGCTGCGATTAAGACGACCATCCAGTTTAGCCCAGGCTATGATACTTCCGCTGAAAGAAATTGTTCCGATGATAGCGCCAAGNATTCCNAGAATTGCGACGTCAGACCCNAGCTCNGTTGCAATANTNGTAGAATTTGCCGATGCNTCAGACGTCGCTTTAAGCANTTCTACNGCTGCGATTGTGGCAGCAGCTCCGCCACCCATGCCGTTGTACATGGCAATCATCTGAGGCATGTCTGTTATTGCAACGCGTTTACCGCTCCACCATGCATAACCGCCTCCAAGGGCGATAGCTAAAATGATAAGGACTACATTTGTCGCCGCTTGATCCGTGTCAATAATTTGCGGGGCTANAAAAGTGACAATCGTCGCTAAAACCATAGCGGCGCCGGCCCATAGAATACCTCTCCTTGCCGTTACTGGGGAGCTCATTTGTTTCAGGCCNACAATAAAGATGACTGCAACGATGAAATAAGAAGCTTGAATAAGTGTTTCCATTTTCTAGCCTCCGTTAGTTTCTTTGTTGCTAGACTTAAACATTTCTAACATTCGTTCCGTTACAACGTAACCACCAACGGCATTTCCGGCACCGAGTAATACCGCNAGAAAACCAATGATTTGCTGAGTTGTGTTCTCAGCGATGCCCAAGGCGATCATGGCGCCTACCAGCACAATACCGTGAACGAAGTTTGAGCCAGACATTAAGGGAGTATGTAAAATCACTGGGACTTTGCTAATGATTTCATAGCCTGTGAAGCCGGCTAGCATGAAGATATATAAAGCGGCTAATCCTTCAATCATGACGAAGCTCCTTCAACTTGTTCTTTAATTTTAGGGTTATAAATTTCGCCATCATGTGTCACCAAGCTTTCGTTTATAATCTCATCCTCGAGGTCTATTTTTATTTCTCCTTCATGGATAAGCAGTTCGAGGAAATTTTGAAGATTTTTGGCGTAAAGTTCACTCGCATGATTGCCTACCATACTTGGAACATTTTCGGGCCCATGGATTTTTATTCCGTTATGAACGATGGTCTTTCCTCTCTCAGTTAGTTCACAATTTCCACCGCCTTCGGCGGCGAGATCTACTATTACAGAACCACCTCGCATACCTTCGACCATTTGTGTGCTTATTATTCTGGGAGAGGGCCGTCCCGGTATTGCTGCCGTACTTACGATTAAATCTGACGAGGCTACATGACGAGCTAAAATGTCTTGTTGTTGCTGTTTTTCTTCTTCTGTTAACTCGCGAGCATAACCTCCGCTGCCTTCTGCTTTGATTTCTATATCAACGAATTTAGCGCCAAGAGACTCTACTTGTTCCTTTGTATCAGCTCGAACATCATAAGCCTCAACGATTGCACCAAGCCTTCGAGCAGTGGCGATAGCTTGAAGTCCGGCAACCCCTGCCCCAATTACGAGGCATTTAGACGGACGAATTGTTCCTGCGGCGGTAGTGAGCATCGGCAGAAATTTTCCAAGTATGTTACTTCCTATCAACACAGCTTTATAACCGGCGATGGATGCCTGAGAGGAAAGAGCATCCATTGCCTGAGCCCTCGAAATCCTCGGAATCATTTCGACGGAAAAAGCACTTATCTTCCTCGCGTTTAGTTGGTTAAATTTTTCCAAGTTTGAGAATGGGTCAAGATAGCCAATTAAGATGGACCCTTCTCTTAGTTGGGAAATTTGCTCTGCTGTAGGAGGATTAACCATGAGGGTTAAATCTGCAGATCCCAGTAACTTTGCAGGATCTGAAACTATATTTGCGTCTGNATATTCCTTATCGGTANAACCCACCAGCTCGCCTGCACTAGCCTCGATGTTTATACTCAGCCCAGTNTTCGTTAGCCTGCTGACAATGTCAGGCACAAGAGCGACTCGTTGCTCATCCTTGCGAACTTCTTTTGGTACACAAATCTGTATTGCCATACTCTCCCTCAGGATTTCAAATCTTTCATGAATCGCGCAGTATATAACGATATTGTTTCAGGTCAATGTGAATAAATCAGGGAATTTTGGTTCCTTGCTTATAAGGGTTTTTGATAACATCCTCTTTNAGCCCCGTTTAATTGCCGCTGGAATGCGCCAAGCTAGGAAAATTTGATGACTAAAGTCAAAAATGACCGTCGGATAAGTCTGATGGACACTACATTGCGTGATGGAGAGCAAACGCAGGGAGTATCCTTTTCGGCAAACGAGAAGGTCAATATCGCTCGTGCACTCCTACAATCTTTAAAAGTCGATCGTATAGAAGTTGCGTCAGCATGTGTGTCTGATGGGGAGCAGCAAGCAGTTGCTAAAATTTGTGATTGGGCTTCTGAAGAAGGTTTGGTCGATAGGATCGAGATTCTTGGTTTCGTTGATTATAAAAGAAGCGTTGACTGGATTAAAAAGGCTGGTGGTTCCGTGATCAATTTGCTTGCTAAGGGCAGTGAGAAGCACTGTCGAGAGCAACTTGGCAGAGATCTCACTAGTCATATTGACGATATTTCGAGAACAGTTGAATATGCTTTGGAAAGACAGCTTAGAGTAAATATGTATCTGGAAGATTGGTCGAGCGGATTTAGTGAAAGTCGGGACTATGTCTATGGGTTAGTCTCAGGAACGCAGGACTTGGGTATCAGCCATTACCTTTTACCAGACACGCTAGGATTGTTTTCACCACAAGAAGTTTTTGATTCTTTGAAAGAAATGAAAGAGCAGTTTCCGAACGAAGAATTCGATTTTCATCCTCATAACGACTACGGATTAGCTACTGCAAATGTCATCGCTGCGATAGAGGCGGGGATAGATAATATTCATTGCACGGTCAATTGCCTCGGAGAGCGAGCGGGTAATGCTTCACTGGCTGAAGTTGCCGTTGTTATCAGAGATAAGTTGGGAATTGATTTGTCTATTGATGAGACACAGATCACACTTGTTAGCCGAATGGTTGAAAATTTCTCAGGCAAATGGATTGCTGCGAATACGCCGGTTGTTGGTGCTGATGTTTTTACGCAGACCGCAGGTATCCATGCTGATGGAGATATGAAAGGCAATCTTTATGTATCGAGGCTCACCCCGGAGAGATTTGACCGCAAACGAAGTTATGCGCTCGGCAAGATGAGTGGTAAGGCATCTTTAGTAAATAATCTGGAAGAACTTGGTATTTCTCTGTCGGAGGAGGATCAGGCAAAAGTCTTACAGCGAGTAGTTGCATTGGGAGATTCTAAGCATCTTATAACTGCAGAGGATTTACCTTTCATTATCGCTGACGTCATGGAGAGCAAAGAGTATCAGTATGTTGATCTCATAAAATGCGACATCAATACAGGGCTTAACCGGGGTAGCTCGGTTTCTTTGACACTGACTGTTGACGGTGAAGACTTTGAGGGTGACGGAACGGGTAATGGCGGATTTGATGCTTTTATGGACGCGGTCACTAAAATATTGTCTAGAATCGGATTTGTCATGCCTCTGTTGAAGGATTATGAGGTTCACATCCCTCGGGGCGGGAAAACCGACGCGCTTACCGAATGCATCATTACTTGGCAGTCGCAGGAACAGGAATTTAAAACACGAGGAGTTGACTCAAATCAGGTCATGGCTGCTGTAAAGGCCACTACCCGGATGATTAACATGAAGATGCACGCGGCGCCATAACCTAGCATTTATTTTGAATTACGTTATGTTTGCTGTAATTCGGTGAGGACCAGATCGCCAAACTTTTCCGTACTTATTAGCTCAAGATTCGACTCCGGTTTTGAGAGGTCAGGTGTCGAGAAACCTTTTGAGAAGACACTTTGCATCGCTCGCCAAACCTTGTTGCTTTCCTCATCCATGTCAAAACTCATCTCAAGCATCATTGCTACTGATCCAATCATCGAATAAGGGTTAGCTATACCTCTGCCTGCTATGTCTGGTGCTGACCCATGTGAAGGTTCATAGTAAGCCTTATCTGGTCCAAGGCAAGCAGAGGGCATCAGTCCGAGGGAACCAAGTATACCTCCACCTTGGTCAGATAATATGTCTCCAAACATGTTTTCCATGACCATAACGTCAAATTGACTGGGATTTAGACATAAGTAAGTGGCAGCGGCATCAACAAGTATGGGAATCACTTCAATATCAGGATAGTCTTTGGCAACCTCCTCTATAATTTCATTCCATAATACGCTGGATTTAAGAACATTGCTTTTGTGTATATTGTGAAGCACCTTCTTCCTTTTTCGTGCTGTATCGAACGCGACCTTTGCAATTCGTTTAATTTGATCTTCATTATACTCTAAAGTCTCACTAACGAAGCGCTTGCCATCCTCATTAATTCCTGTTTCTTTTGTTCCAAAATACAGCCCTCCNACAAGTTCTCGAATCATGATCAAATCGATTCCGTTGCCAATTATTTCAGGCTTCAAAGGAGAAAAATGGGCCAGCCCGTGTGGCAAGAATACTGGCCGAATNTTAGCGAACGTGTTGTAACGCTTTCTGAGGGGTAGNAGTGCGCCTCGTTCTGGCTGCAAATCGATTGGAATTGTTTTNGAATCTTCGTGATTCAAGCCGATCGGACCTTTGAGTATTGCGTCNGCTTCGTCACAGATTTTTTTTGTTTCGACTGGGAAGGGATGNCCATNAGAGAAATATGCNGCNGCTCCGAAGGGTGCATAGTTCAGCTCAAATTCGATCTGATTGCGAGAGCCAACGAATTTCAGAATCTTAATTGCTTCTTGTGTAATCTCNGGACCAATACCATCGCCCTCCAACACAGCTATTTTATATGAAGTCATACAAATTTCCTTCCNAATTCGACCCAAAAAATTTTAGGCGCGTAATGTAGCACGAGCCGATGAAAGTGAACAGTTGAGCGCATAGAAAAGCATTTTTAATTTAGTGCTTTTAGGATTAATCAGTTAGACTGCNACAGCGCACAAAAATTACTAAATTTCCCGATCAGGATGTATGCAACGTTCAAAGATAAAGATTTTAANTTTCCTGACAGTTNTGCNGCTCTGTTATCACNAGTTGGCAATAAGTCATCCGCATGGGAGTCCAAAATCCGAACAGGTTAATTATTATGTAACCAATCCCCCTTCGGAATACTCTATTNGTCTAAATAATATTGGNAGTTTTAATNCCACTCAGGGGAANATATTCACCTGTCTCAAGCCATATCAAAATGGTGTGTTAGCNCCGATTGGTGGTGTCAGCGAGTTTTCAATCGCNTTTAGTATTATTTCGGGCNCAGAGGGGACGATTGGGGTGGCTGAATCAGGAANCTTCAATCCCTCTGGAAACTTAGGTTCNGACGGGGAAAAACTATCTTGCAGCGGTACCTATGAAACAACTACNGGGATTTACAAAGACATAATTCTGGTGAATTCAAGCGTAATCGAAACGAGCTTTCAGCTTGTTGATCCAGCTCTGCTTGTCTTTNNTCTTCTCTCGGCAAAANCTGTNAATAANCTGCCAGCACTGAGCCCTGTTGAATTTATCCCAAANAANAATTCNAANACCATGGGTGTAAAAGATGGGATTACCGTTGTTTTCAATAGGCCGGTATTTTCGGCAGACGGCGAAATAGAACTGATTAATATGGAGTCAGGATCCTCTGAGCAATTTGATGTNAAGGACNCTGNANGAGTAGAAATTAACGGAACCAAGTTAACGGTTCGGCCAGAAAAGGNNTTGATATCNGACAAGGACTATAAACTAAGAATTCCAGCCNACGCACTTAAAGATAGTGAAGGCAATNGTTACGGTGGGATTGATAATTATCAGTTTAANACTCAAGTTGACATCGCTTTCCTTCTTGCAGGTTATGGTGATACNACGCTTTATGAAACAACAGAAAGTTTTGAGGCTAACGCACAAAAGTTCATATCATTTTTANACTCCCTCAGTGCAGGTGAGATTAGTTCTTACAAGACTTANAGNCTTTCCAATATCGGCATCAGTGATTCGTATGCAAAATCTCTGGGTCATCTTGAGGCGGTGGAGGCGGCTCTCGAAGGTTGGGGTGAGGATGAGTTATCAAACTACTTTAGGGACCAGATTTGGAGTCCTGATGCTTTGCAAAATCCCACAGCCCAACAAAGAGAAGTACTTCAAGTCCTCAGGCAGTGGCTAATAGATAATCGAAAAGGGGCAGAGGAGTGGGGTAAGTCTGCTCTTGGAATGCAGCATTACTCCGACTGGGTGGATGACAAAGTCCTCAGATTTTCTAGACCGGAATACTTCCTCCTCAACAGTCTCAATTTGCCTCCTGAATTTGTTCCAAAAGAACACAAGGTTATTTCATTTATCTTATCAGATCTTGGTAAAACCAACTTCAGCGCTCAAGCGAGCAACTTTAATGCGCTGGGTGGTGCGCAGTGGAGCATCAAAACAGCTGATGGTATAAAGATTACGCATGATCAAGATTTTTTCTACAGTGATCATAGCGACACATTGGGTGACTCAGCTGAAGAGTTGTTGCTGTATAACAACACTCGAGTGGATATCCATGAGGCAATACATACGTGGGGACATAAGGGTCATGACACAGATCCTCTCCTGGTTGGCTATTCTACGATGTCACAGGCAGGCGGCGATGCTGATTTGCAATTCAGAAGGGATCCTCCGACCTATCCTATCTATAATCGTGTTTTCCTGATGGGGTGGTTACCGGACTCTGTCATTACTAGTGATGCTAGCTTAATAAAAGATGCAGCTGACCCTATAGTCCTGGGGCAGAAATACCTTCTGAAGGTGGGACGCTTTAAGTATCAGGAGCTTTATGACGGGCAATGGTTTCAGTATACGGTGCCGAGTTTCAAAAAGCAGTTGAATACTTGTCGCACACTCAGCATAGTCTCAGCCCCCACTACTGAAAATCCTGATTACGATGCTGGTAATCTTTGTAAGCCTCTTCTGCGAGACAAGAGTTGCGGTAGTAAGTCAGAAATTTTTGGTCTTCCGGAGAGTATGTGGGATTTTAGGAGCTGTGAGTTTATTGACATCGATGCGGAACTCACAAGAGAACTTTTTGAATCTTACATAGAAGATTCTGAAGGAATTTATAGTGGCGCTGTCGATTTTGATGCGCTTACTATGGAACCCGCAGATCCCTCTTTGAGGGATTCTTCCAACTAGACAGAATNANCAAAGGAATATTCANGCTGTGGAGACNACTTNCGGATGTTTGANNCGNGGTGAAAGTNAAANCGAGTAGCTTTTTCAGACGGATCCCAGTATTTCGGCTTCAGTGGTGTCCATAACCCTNCCACAAAATATTTCGGCAACTTANTCCATATCAGAAGTGCAGATCTTGGTATACCTGTGGTAAAAATTGGTTACCTAATTTTTCCTTAGGTATCTAATTTTTAGCAACAGGAGTAAGAAATGAACTTTGTTGAATTGGGCGCGTTGGGTGAAGTTATTGCGGCCCTCGCCACGGTTGGTACGCTTGGATACTTAGCTGTGCAGATAAGATTAAGTAACAAGTTAGCAATTTCATCCATTGAACATAATTTGAATACTCGGGTTTATGATAGGAGATTCACTATTTCCAGGGACGATGAGTTTTGTGAATTCTTGTCCAGGGATTGGAACTCGAATGAATTATCTCGGACCGAGAAAACAAAAATCGCGCAGTATGTGACTATGCTGATCATTGATGCGCGAGAGGTGTTCTTGCAGGATAAATTTGGTTTTGTCTCAGAGCATTTATTGAGCGCTCGACTTGATGTTTTAAAGTTGGGGATAATGCAAAACCCTACCTCNAAGTCGGTTTGGGCCTCCTATCGAAAACTTGTTGATCCTGACTTTGCGNAATATTTTGAGCAAGAAATTTATCCAGGAGGAATCGACGANGGGCTAATGATTAATCATCCACAATATAAGCCTGCCAAGGATTAGAGATTTTTATTTACGTTTAGTAGGAATTTTTGCAGTATAGGNTAGGTAATAGCGTGTTATCTATTTTGAGATTANAAATNNTCTTTTGCCTGTAAATTTGGCATAGACCTCTGATAAGCGCATACGTTTATACAAAAATTTTGGGAGAATACATGACAAATTTAAGTANATTTGATGAACGAACNGTTGATTGGCAGCCACTACCAGATGTAGATCATGTCTGGCTGTCGATTTTGAATGTTGATGACACAGCTAAGATTGTTGATGTGTTATTCAAGTTCTCGGCCAATGAAAAAATTNTCCTTCATAGACATACGGCGAACTTCAATACTTTTGTTATACAAGGTGAGCATCGAATATACAGCCCAGAGGGGGATTTGAAAGAAATCAGGCCGGCAGGAACATACAAGGCTGGACTACCTGATATAGAGCCGCATAAGGAGGGTGGTGGTGATGAGGATGTAATAATTCTATTTAGTTTACGGCCTTACAACGACGATCCTATCTATGAAATTCTTGACGATGACCACAGTGTTTTGGACACCATGACCTTTGGAGATCTAAAGGAAATGTATAACGAGCAGCAGGCTGCTTAATTACAGAGGNTAGAGGTTTCAGATGGAAGAATTTACATCAGGTAAATTGAAGGCTAACGGGATNGAANTAAGTTATGTCGAAAAAGGGACTGGGCCGCTGATCTTGTTGTGTCATGGATTTCCNGAGTCATGGTATTCATGGAGGCATCAGATCCCCGCACTTGCCGCTGCAGGATACAGGGCGGTGGCACTAGATATGCGAGGTTACGGGGGAACCAGTAAACCAGAGGAAATAGAAGCTTATACTATTTCCAATCTTGTNGGCGATGTAGCGCAAGCAGTTAACGCCTTGGGAGAGAGTTCGGCGGTTATAGTTGGCCATGATTGGGGCGCCCCGGTGGCTTGGTACGCTAGTTTNATGAGGCCCGATATTTTTCGAGCCGTCATTGGTTTGAGTGTCCCNTATTCTCCCCCAGCTGCTTTGCCAGAAGGAATCGATCTCAATCAGGTAATGAAAATGAGTGCTGGGGAAAGGGACTATTACCGTCTTTACTTTCAAGAACCGGGTATTGCAGAGGCTGACCTAGAGGCAGATATCAGGAAAACAATGTTAGGTTTTTTGTATACCATTTCGGGTGATATTGTGAAAGATGGGATCCACGCGTCGGGGTGGGATGGCTACTTTCCNATGGGAGAATCAGTATCAGATCAATTCGTNGTACCCCAGGAATTGCCAGTCTGGCTTTCTGAAGAAGATTTGCAATTTTACGTGAGTCAATTTANCGAATCTGGTTTTAGGGGAGGGCTTAACTGGTATCGAAATATCAAGAGAATANCATCTAACCTGGCTCCTTTTATAGGAAANCAAATAGATCAGCCGAGTCTTTATCTTTATGGCGAAAATGACATGATCGCTGGAAACACACCTGAAGCTATAGACGCGCTGCCAATAGGTTTATCAGATCTTCGGGGTGTGCGTAAGTATTCAGATACAGGACATTGGTTGCAACAAGAAAGACCGCATGAGGTCAACACGGCCATACTAGAATTTCTTGAAACATTATAGAGAGATGCTGATCAATAAAGTTGAGAATATTCTAATGAGAAGACCCTTCTGGATGAATGTGGTGTTTCTTTTCTGTGTCTACATGACGTTTGTTTATTTGCCATGGGATGTTTTTATAAAGCCAATAGCCGAGGATGAGGAAGTATGGTTCGGGTTTTTATTCTATGGCTGGATGGCAAAATTNGGCGGGATAGTTCATTGGATTGTTTATGGAAGCTTGACCTATGGATTGTGGTACATGAGACCGTGGGCCCGGCCGTNTGTNGGACTCTATNTATTGCAAGTTGCGTGGAGTATGATTGTTTGGGCTCTNTTNACTNATTATCCCANTNCAGCGTGGCCAAGCTTGGCAGTCGCNTCGGTANTTGTAATTCTTTCGATACTCNTTTTTAGAAACAGATCGGTTTTNGACTCGGAGTTATCTTGAAGTGTTCGATGCNCCTTTCCTGGCTGACGGATCCTCTGCCTTTTGAAATTCTCTCATGGTAGTAAATAAACCAGTCACCATAAGCGAAAATACTACTACGGCTATGGCTAATAAGGTTGTTGTGCTCATGAGGTCTTTGCTCCTAAAACCATTAACTTAAAGTAAATACCAAAACTTAAAATCGAAGGCACCCAAACGGCAGTAAACAGCCCTTCCTCTCGTTGCCCTGAGAACCAAAGAAACGCTGAAACCGCGAAGGAGATCGTCACTGCCAGCAGGATGAAGAAATCGGATTTTTTTATCATAGTTTTAACCTTTTAATTGTCCCAAAAACCGATGGCTGCGAGTAAGCATCCAGAAATTGCGACTCCAGCAATCGTTCGGAGTCCCGATTGGCCGCCGATGCTAAATTGATCAAAGGCTAACACTTCTGCGAGACACGCCAAGAAAAGTAGCGAGGCCATCATCAAGATGAAGAGGCCTAACATCACCGCCAATTTTTGCCACAGTTGCAACTGNTCATTTATAAATTTCATTGNAGCAGTAACGCACTTTTCACTGCGTTAGATCAGTTACGTTCTAAAATAGATTGTGTTCGATAGAAGTGTGCTATTCTGGATAAAGGTTGTTCGCAAAATCTAATCGGTCGGTAGCGGCGTATCTNATCTCGTTGGNGTGTGACTTTTTGGGCACGAAACANGTGTTTTTAAAGGGCTTACTTTAAGATACAATTCTATTGTCATTAATTTCCAGAAAAGCAATTTCAAACGGAAGGGGAACAGACTATGCATGCTAAGACAATCTTCGGATTTAAAACTCTGGCATTTGTTGGAGCGATGGCGCCTGTGATGCTGCTGGCTCAATCTCATCAGGACCATGGTGGGCACGGAGCTCATGGCGGCGGACACGGCCATGCTCATATGGGNCANACTGTGAGCTGTGAGAATCTCGCCTCTCCGCCATGGGATGGTTTGCCGCAACAAGACAGGAATCAGATCGCTGATTTAAGGGATGAGTTGNCCTCNCTTAGTACCCCTGAAGCTGCAAAGGCCGCAGGCTTCTTTCCAGCGCTTGGNGATATCCCGGGNATGGGAGTCCATTACNTAAATTTAGGAATGGGCTTGGAAAAGACCATTGATGCTGACTTACCTAACCAACTTTTGTTCTCAAATATTGATGGGCGGGATCAACTTGTCGGTGCCGCTTATGCTTTTGTCGATGTTCCCAATACAGACGTGGCATTACCATATGAAAGCGATCTTGCTTCTTGGCATGATCACCCCCAATTTGCAAAAGATGGAGAGACTCTGCANATGCTTCACGTGTGGTTTGTGGATTCGTCAAACGGTCCATTTGCAGGCCTTAACTTTTGGCTTCCCTACCAAACCGCNGGATTAGAAGTACCAAATCCGTGTTGGATGTCNGATGAAGGTGTNGCGGACAAGATAAGAAAAGTGTCCTTTGCACTGACTCAATTTAGTTGGGAACCCGATAATAGTGCTTCGGTCGGTCGATCAGCCGCGCCAACTGAGGATATTCAAAACGTTGCAGACAAAACAGGGCTGGATCAAGATGTGGTAGAAGCGATAGTCACAGAACCTGACGGAACTTCTGGAGCCACGTGGAGCAAGCCACCTGCTCTCAGCGACGAGAGACGAAAACTAGTCTCGGCCTTAGATATTGCGGTGCTTGAAGATGATGCGGACGCTTGGGCTGAAGCTGCTGACATGTTTTTAGCTGACCTGAGTGAAGAAGAGATGAATCGAGTACTTGGTACGTTAGGAGTGCTGGGTGAAAATCAGATGTCATCTGCACAAAGGGATGAGGCTGGAATCGCGCAACCAGGGTCAAGATAAGAAACACACTAATTAGTCCTTTGAGAAACTGCTAATATTTAACCGGTATTAGCAGTTTTTTTTGTCGATTTTTAGTTAAAAAAGCCATTAAAGGAGTTAAAAATTTTGTCCATACCCATTAGTTATTATCTATCGTTGGCGTCCCCTTGGTCATACCTTGGTCATAAGCGTCTGATGACAATTGGGAATGAGTATGGTCGTCAGATTAATATTCATCCGATTGATTTGTCCCTAGTCTTACCTGCAACCGGGGGTATACCGCTTCCGAAAAGATCCCAGCAGCGAAAAGATTATCGTATGCAGGAGTTAAGACGGTGGCGCGACTACCTGAATTTGCCTTTAAATTGTGAGCCAAAACATTTTCCGGTGTCTGATGAGTCTGCGGCCGCAATGGTTATAGCAATTAGGGAGGAAAATCCGGAAGCAGCACTTCTCTTTGCCGGCTTATGTCTTGAAGGCGTATGGGCCAATGACCTAGATATCAGTGATACGTCAATATTATTGAGACTAGCGGAGGAACTTGATATTGATGGAGAAGCTGCGCTTTCAAAACAGGAATCAATGCTTGCCGTAAGAGAATCGGAGAGTAAGTTAGCTATCTCTAAAGGGGTTTATGGTGCTCCAACCTATGTTGTTAATGGTGAAATTTTCTGGGGCCAAGACCGATTAGATTTTCTCGAACGTTTCGTTGCTGACTGATATTTGTAGTCCAAGAAAGATTAGTTAGAACATTGAAAAATATTTGTGCTAACCATTTCNCGAAAGAAGGTGTTCGATGATATGGAACCTCCAAGACGAGACAGAGAGGCTTGACCACTCTCTATATTTAACACTAGGAAGTCATAGGGATTCATATCATTTCTAACGCAAGAAACAAGCCTCTCCCCTGTATCGTTTTTAGTGTTTACACAGCTTAGAGGAATTTTCTCTGAGTTTAAAAAAAAGAAAGAATTTGTTCCGTTAAAATTAAAAGCAATGTTTGTTTTGGGAACGACTTTAATATCCCACCCATACCCCTCCTCCGTGTTCCAATTAAAGCCGACGGCATTGATACTTTGGCATTGCCAAACCTGTGATTCTTGGGCTTGAAGAGAAGCCGAGATAATTAATGTTAGAAATGGGAAATATTTCACTACCAATCGCCTTATGACCCTAACTCGATGGTCCCTTAAATTATCAGTTAAGTCGAAAAAGTGATAGACCAATTAATGTGATCGTTTGCTCTCGGAGTTGTTTTCAGATTGACTTCAGTCCCGAATAACTGCCAATATTCTTTACATTAAATCTGGCTCTTTGAGATTGGATCAGATTTCGCCCGCTTTTTGACATTGACGGTCGGTTGAGAATTTGGAAAGTCTAATTTAAATAGAACAGGAATCTATTAATGAAAAATTGGTCAATTTCCTTGCTAATTGGACTTCTCTNTGTAATTCAGTCTGATTATAGTGACGCTCAGGCTCGTATACCGGGTTGGAATAGGGTAGCACCACCCGGTGGTCACCAAAATGATCCTCAATTAGTCAGGGCTACCGGAGGGCCGGTTGTACCAATTTTTGAAGGGTGGTTTCCTAATCCTGATGGGAGTTATCAACTCTGTTTTGGATATTTTAATACGAATACTGAAACTGTTTTTGATATACCCATTGGTCCGAATAACTTTATCGAGCCAGAGGAATTTAATGGCTTGCAGCCGACTCACTTTGAGCCTCAGCCAGACGGTGGTCGCCGGCACTACTGCGTGTTGAGTGTGACAGTGCCAGAGGATTGGGGCGATAAAGATGTCCGCTGGACCTTGGTAGATGAAATGACCGGTCAGGAATTTAGTTCACCCGGTCGATTAATTCATAGCACTTATCGTCATGACGAACCGTTGCAACCTTCGCGGAAAAACAGTCCGCCGAAGGTTCGCCTTCAAGCGGAGGGGCCTATTTCTGAGGGCCGCGTCGGATTTGGACGTGGGATGGTTTCAGAAATTTTGCAAACCCGCGTTGGCGAGCCTATAGAACTATCAGCGCGAGTCCGGCGTGATAATCCATTCAGAGAAGCAGATGATCGTTCAATACGAGTGAGATGGTTTAAGTATCAAGGGCCAGGAGAAGTCACGTTTAACCCTAACTGGAGCTCTTGGAAAGAGGAAAGTGCTGGTTGGGTAGAGGCTTCGAGCTGGCTTGGTTCAGAGTTTTCCTACGGTGAGGATATAACTGAAGCCGTCTTTAGTATGGCGGGAGAATATGTCGTTCAGGTGCAAGCATATAATGATGTGGGTCGTTCAGCCTATGAAACTCAGGATTTTGAATTTTGGTGTTGCTGGACTAATGCATTTGTAAAGATCAATGTGACAGAATAATTAATAATTCTAGCAGAGCGATATAGAATCGCAGAGGTCTAAAGATGATAAAAACCTTGTGGATAAAAGCAAAAAAGGCATCGTTAAAAATTCACATTGAGTATTCTGTGAGATGTGTCTGCTTAGCGGCTATGNCTTTTAGTACCTCAACNTTGAGCGCTCAGACNCCTGAACCTATTCAATCACCGACATTTTCAAACGAAGTGGTCAGAGTGTTGCAGGAAAAATGTCAACGTTGTCATCAGCCTGGCGGTATAGGACCTATGCCGCTAGAGACCTATGAGCAGGCAAGGGCATGGGCGCCTAGAATTAAAGAAAATGTACGCCGCCGCATCATGCCTCCTTGGCATTTAGATCCGACAATCGGTATCCAAGAGTACAAGAACGATTTTTCGCTAAGTGATGAACAAA
This sequence comes from Gammaproteobacteria bacterium, assembly GCA_002727755.1. GTDB lineage: Bacteria > Pseudomonadota > Gammaproteobacteria > Pseudomonadales > Pseudohongiellaceae > UBA9145. The sequence continues at coordinate 18,804 of PBXX01000058.1, forward strand.
TTGAAATTCTAGTTGCTTGGGTCGATAACGGTGCTCCTGAGGGTGATTCGTCGAATTTACCCTCACCAGTCGACTGGCCAAATTGGCTAGAATGGGAGCTAGAGCCAGATTTAGGAGAGCCGGATATGGTGTTTGAATCTGGACCAATTTCGGTGCGAGCCGAGGGTGGTGATTTCTGGCCATCAATAGACGTTGAGTGGCCGGCCCTAGAAAAACCAAAATATTTAAAGGCTGCAGAAATCAGGAATACTATTCAAGGACGTGGTGCNTTGCATCATAATAATATTCGGTTGGATTTAGAAGAAGGACCTTCAGGTCGAGTGGTTGGCGCTGGCGCAGGAAAGCGATGGGATTATTTTGGAGAGGATACAGGCATCTTGTTCGATGTTGGTCCAGGTGTGGTTAATTTTGGCGCACATTATTTCCCGATAGGCNTNGAGTTCGAGGATAATATTGAAGTCGCTTTTTGGTTTCACCCGGACGATCAGCCTCCCGAGACAGTAGCCAGCGTTGAGATCCACCATCTAATNGACCAATTTGATCCCGGGCAACCGCGGGCTCGAGATATATTGATTCCGCCTCATGGNACACAGACGATGTACCGAACATGGGTGTTGGACGAACCGGTTATGCTTAACAGNTATCGCGGGCACATGCATTTGCACGGTATCGCTATGTCAATAGAGGTGATTTGGCCAGGAAGGGTGAGAGACTATTATGGTCCGGGAGCGAATCGCCGTGATGTGATTGCATCTATTAATAACTACAATCATAACTGGCAGACCAGTTTTGTGTTCGCAGACGATGCTAGACCGATTTTGCCTGCAGGCACAGCAATAGTTATGCGCACACATTTTGATAATACCGAAAACAATCCTCTTTCTATTGACCCGGATCAATGGGTTGTCTTTGGTGGGAGAAGCGTGGACGCGATGTCCCACTTCCATGTGAGTGTTACCTATCTAGAGGAACAGGAGTACGACTCCCTCTTGGATGCTCGTTTGGAACAGCTCTCTTTTCGCAAGGATAAAGATGGCAACTATGGCACAGCGTTGTTGGCCATTCATCCTGATGAAAGGGCAAGACTCGAGTCCGGAACGTCTGGAGTTTCGATTTCGGAGCGCTCAACTGGCACCTCTCAATACTCTCAAAGGTAGTCCGCAAGCAGAGGGAAAGACCAAATCACTATCGTAAAGTCATTTAAGGCTTTTGGATTAGGTCCGATAACAGATAGGTGAGAGAGTTTAAGGTGAGAAGGAGTTTCGCTGAAATACACACTTAATTAATCAATAAACGGTACCGATCATGGCAAAACGAAATTCGATTCGGTTTGGGGACTACATACAGGCAATGTCTGTGGATTCGCAGAGGGTTCCATTTTTGGAGTTGATGCCCGAACCTTTGTTTGATCGGCATGGTAACGAACATCCGCAACCAGTGCCCAAGATGAAGTTGGGTGGTGGTGATGTTGTCAAACTTCTTCAACCTTATTTTTCAACCCGTTTCATGGATCAGGCCAGAGCTGTTGTACCGCTTGCTGCCTATCTTGCTCTTTTCCAGTACATTGTCCTGCAAACACCAGTCATCGATGCCGCGATTATTGCGGGCGGATTATTGGCAGTTATGGTCGGGTTGATGATGTTCATGGAAGGCTTGAAGCTTGGACTGATGCCATTCGGTGAGGTCATCGGGAATACGCTACCTCGGAAGCTGCCACTAGCTGGTGTTCTTACAATTGCTTTCTTACTTGGAATTGGGGTCACCTTTGCAGAACCCGCGATAGGAGCACTTCAGGTTGCGGGTTCCCTTGTGGATCCTGTCCAGGCGCCTTATCTGTTCACTCTCCTTAACGACCGGTCTGGCACGACTGTTTTGCTTGTTGGTTTGGGGGTTGGTCTAGCGGCGGTTTTAGGAACGGTTCGATTTTTACGAGGTTGGAGCCTCAAGCCTCTGATTTTCATTACTTTGACTCCTACATTGATTCTAAGTGTAATTGCGTTTTTCAATGAAGATCTGACAACGATAGTTGGACTTGCCTGGGATTGTGGTGCTGTGACCACAGGTCCAGTGACAGTGCCTCTTGTTCTTGCACTCGGGATAGGTGTAGCCTCAGCGGCAGGGAAGGGGGCAGATTCCTCTTTATCTGGCTTCGGGATAGTGACTCTAGCTTCAGTATTCCCTATTTTGGGCGTGCTTTGCCTAAGTTTTTACACTGCATACACCGTGCCTGCTGAAGAAATTATTGCGCGTGCCGCAGAGATAAGATTGGCCGCAGAGGCAGCGGCGAGTCAGCCAAATTGGTTCGAAGTAACGCCATGGACAGAAGTTATTTTGGGAGTTCGGGCAATTGTTCCTCTAGTAATTTTCTTAGCAATTATTCTGTTTGTCGTCTTGCGGGAGAAAATGAAAAACGCGTTTATCACGAACTACGGGATCATTCTGGCGGTTCTGGGAATGTGCATTTTTAATATTGGATTAACTTACGGTCTTGCAAAACTCGGAGATCAATCTGGCGGTTTAATTGCTGGTGCCTTTGAATCTATCGATACAATAGCCGCGAGTCCGCTCTACAGTTTTTCTGTAGGTGTAGGAATTGCGGCATTATTCGCATGGGTATTAGGGTTTGGGTCTACACTCGCCGAGCCGGCTCTAAATGCACTCGGAATGACTGTTCAAAATTTGACGAACGGTGCNTTTAAGAAGTCGATGTTNATGGGAGCNGTNGCATTNGGTGTAGCCGTTGGCATTATGTTGGGCGTTTTAAAACTGATCTTCGATTTTCATATCATGTATATCTTAATTCCTGGTTATACGCTTGGATTAATTTTAACTCTGCTATCAACCGAAGAATTCGTCAATGTTGGATGGGATTCGGCTGGTGTTACCACTGGTCCGGTCACAGTGCCACTCGTCCTGGCAATGGGTCTCGGATTTGGTAATGCCTTAGGATCGGTAGAGGGTTTTGGCATTTTGGCAGCAGCATCAATATGCCCAATCGTGGCCGTACTAACCTTAGGTTTATATGTTCAGTTTAAAGTAAAGCGGGAAGAGCGAAGACTGGCGCTTGCCGAAGAAGGAGGAACTGCATGAAACGGTCATTTACTACCTTAACAGATGCAACGCTAATTACTGCTGTGGTTCAAAGTGGTTACGGCGAGATAATAACAAACGCTCTCCTTGATGTGGGTATCGAGGGGTCAACGATTCATGCAGCTATGGGAGTTGGTATCCGCGAGCGGTTAGGCGCTCTTGGCGTTGCTGTAGACGCTGAACGAGAGGTAGTAAGCGTTATGGTGTCGAGTGATGAAGTTGATCGAGTTTTCGAAAGGATTTTTTTAGCGGGAAAGCTTGATATTCCAGGCTCAGGTTTCATGTATGCAACACCTTTATTGCAGGCTGCGACTTACGTGCCACCATCAATTGTATCTAAATACGTCGGGTAATTATCATGCCTTTACCAGTATCAAAACCAGATCTCGGTGAGCACTATCTTGACTATACATGGCTAATATCTGGCGTACTCTATGAAGGTGGAACAGATTTGTTAATTCCGGAGTTGATGAAAAAAGGGATCAACGAAGTCTATTTTTATAATGTGGCTGGATCCCCTATAGGAAGGAGATCTGTTGCAGGGGTCGCTGATTCTTTCGATGTTGAGCAGTTCCATTTAGTAGTTTCTGCGGACCAAGCTGACAACATATTTGATTATATATACCGTTTCTGCAACTTATCAGAGCCAAACAAAGGATTTATCAATATAAGTAAATTGTTCCGCTCCACAGGATTTGATCTTCCTGATTTAAATGACGCTACAACTGAAGACACTACCGACTAATCAGCAGGTGACCTAATGGCTAACGAAACAGATTTAGAATTAGTAGCAGAGAATAAACTTGGTATCCAGAAGAACAAGAAGCGAATCTTCGAACTTGAAGCTGGAGTTTCAACTACCTACGCTGAGTTGATGTTGCTTCTAGCAGATATAGGTGAGAACCGCGCATTACTTGATAGAAACTTTGCATCTTCCTTTACTGGGAATAGGGCGATAGCGATCGATAATGTTGATGATCTTTTTAATTCCCGTTTGTTAATGATTGAATCACTTGAACCGAATACAGAAGTTGAGAAAAATTTTCAAACTATGTTTTCTAACTTGGTTAAGATAGATCAGCTAGAAAACCGAGCGAAGCTTAACGATAAACTAAGTGAAATCTGTTCAAGAGTGCAGGAAATTAATCCGATGCTTCAAGCTATCAATACGCTGATTGCCGAAGCAAATGAGGCTGTTGTTGAGCAGGCTGATGAGATGATCTCTGAAAATGCGGAGTGGGTCGATGGAGCTCTATCGGCGAAGATGGATGCAGCAACCGCTAATGCTAATAAACAAGGTGTTAGTAGTAATTTAGAGCGATTGGAGAAGCTCATTCAAAAGTCAACTGTGTCTAAGGAAGAATCGGCCAAAATATTAAAGCGGGTAAACGAGGTCACTAAAAACATTCTCGATTCAGGAGAAGATATAGCAAAACGTCGAGAGGCAATTCAAGCTGATAGGGAGCGAGTGGTCGCCAATCAAAGGCGAACTGCTGATATGATAGTTAAAAGCTAATTTTCGAACCAAATATTCATAGGGTGCCTACCCGTTTATCTCCGGATAGGCTTTAAACCCCATACTAATAAGACTACTTCCAAATACTTCGAGCTTTTAGCTCGATGTCAAACGTACTGCCATCTTCCTGACCGACATGGATAATAAATGTTTCTGAGTCAGGATGACTGTACCCTAAAGTAGGCATGCCAAAACCGGATACGTCCTCAAATTTAACTGAGTTTTCCGTGATTTCGGCTAATTCAAGCTTCTGGGCTGTTTCAGTTCTAGGCGTAAATCCTGGGTCCCATTGTTGAATGTGTAGTACTAGAGAACCTTCAGATTCCTCTATAGTAATCATTTCAAACATGCTGGTAGCATCTGCTCCGGTCATACGCACAGCCGCCATCAGTGTGCTTCCTTCACTCGCTATCCAATTCTCTTCGAGTTGATTAGGCCCTAGATTGCCTGCCCAATTTCCGGTCATCCAATCTAGCTGTTGAATGTTTGCTGCCGGTGCCGCAATACTCAGATTTGCTATGCCTACCATAGAAATCGTTGCTAACAAACTGCTCAGTTGCTTCATTATTAACTCCATTTGATTTAAATTAAATCGCCGTTGCAAAGTGATATAGTTAATCTAATTCATTTGCATAGCGAACGGTTGGTGTTTCGTTATTCAAAATGGTTGTTATAGTCCTGAGTCTACAATCACCATCAGTATTCGAAATGTACACTAAGTAGAACTCTTTTAGAATCAGATTTTGTGCTCTTTGGTTAGGTAGCGCCTTGAAGAGAAGAATAAAGGATTCAATCGTTATACTTATTAATATGCTATGAGACCCTATTCTTAAGAGGAAGGTATTTCATGAAAACTCTTTACATGGTAAGAGCGAATCCAAAAGTAGGTCAAGAGGAAAAATTCAATCGCTGGTACAATGACATACACTTGGACCAGGTGTTGAGAGTGTCTGGGTTTATATCGGCACAAAGGTATAAGTTAGCGTCAGAACAGATTCAACAAAAGCAAGAGTATGCGTATTTCGCAATCTATGAGATAGAGAGTAATGAAATAGGACAAACACTGGAAAATCTTCGACAAGCAAGCTGGTTAGAAATGTCAGACGCTATAGACCCTAAATCAATAGACGTGGCAGTGATCACGTCGTTGGGTAAAAAAGTTACTGCTCCTCAATAAAAAGTTGGACTAATTCGAGGAATGCCCCATCGGGATCTTTAAAGCAAAAAAACTTGCTGTAGGAATTTTCGGACATAGTAACCTTTACAGGCTCTGATAAAACTTCAACCCCATTCTTCTTAAGTAAATTGTAATCAGCATCTATGTCCTTTGTAGAAAAAGCTATGCGTGCAAGGCCGGGTTGATAAAGATTTGAGTATGGCTGTGAGTTATCTCTGGGAGTTACCCATTCGAGTAAATCAATGACTGTTCTATTCTCTGCATCATTCAGCGACATAAGTGATCCTTTCACTCGATAGCTATCCATTCCCACGGCATTAGCGACCTCTGGAGTGTTAGTCTCTGGAACTAACCAATATTCCTTGAATCCCAGCATTTCGTAGAAAGCTTTTGATCTTTCATAGTCGCTGCAATTGATGTTTACATGGACTAAACCAGTTATGTTCACTCAATACTCCTCGGAAGTAATTAAAGTTAGGTTAGATCTTCCTAGATTACTGTGTCTCCGTTATCGACGACCATCTCTGCTCCGTTTACATGCTTTGATTCATCTGACATCAGGTAAACTATCATATGAGCGACATCGTCCGGTTCTCCAATTCCCATTTCTATTCGAGTCTTCTCAGGATCTTCCTCTGCCAATAGATCTTTACCAACTAGTTCTTTTAACGCATGCTGAACCATTGCCGTATTAATCGAGCCAGGGTGGACTGAGTTACATCTAATATTGAGTTTCTTCTGTCGGCAATGGATGGCTATCGACTTAGTCATTGAACGAATTCCGCCTTTTGCTGCTGAGTAAGCCAGATATGAGCCAATCCCAATTAAAGCAGCTGTTGAGGACATATTTACTATTGAACCACCGCCACCCTCTTTCATTAATTTTATGGCTCCTTGGCAGCCCCACAAAGTGCCATCCAAATGAATACCCAAAACCTGTCGCCATGATTCGGCTGTTACTTCCTCTATATGGGCAATAGGCGCAATGCCGGCATTATTCACTAATCCATCAAGTCGACCGAATTTCTCTTGAACAAAGGTCATTAATTCCAGCCAGCTTGATTCTTTGGAGACATCTTGCGAGAAAAAAGTCGCATCGAGATCTTTAGCCTCTTCGGTTCCTTTATCGACATCGATATCGGTCATTATAACCCTGGCCCCTTCTGCGATCAGAGCTCTGGCGTCCGCGAGACCAAGTCCTGTCGCTGCCCCTGTCACAATAATTACTTTGTTTTCTAATCTGCCCATGAGTCCCTTTTAAGATTATTAATTAATTTTAAAATTTATATATAAATTACAATAGTCACTAAAAACAATCTAATCTTTATTATCCTTACAAAAATTTAAATCATACTGCAGGTCTCCCCGGTAATCATATTTTTAAAATCTTGCAGTTGCCTCCGGTTTAATTCTCGACTAGCCCACCAGGANGCGTGCTCATCCACTCTTTTTTTGTGGTCAACGCCCAGTCCCCACATTGGGGTGACTTCATTCGGTAGCATCGAGTACCTAATGTCTGTGATTAAGTTGGATTCGTTATCAAAACCTATATAATCCTGTGAAAACCATCTGAACCTTTCAATGTCCTTACCTTGCTGGCTCTTGATGTCTAAAAGTGGGGTATGGAGGTTATATTGAAATTTCTCAANGATGGTGCCAGAACACCAATACGAGGAATAACCAGCTCGGATAGCATCTACGTAATAGTAGTTATCATTTTGATATATTGCTTTCCATAAAANTAGATTACCAAAAGAAGGTTTAAGGGTAATACGCTGGGCACTATGTCCTCTGCTGTCTGCAAGTTTAACAGCTGCGGATAAGGCCCTCTGGTATTGAATAACTCCTAAAGTGAGGTATAGAAGTGACCANCCAACGGCTATGAAGCTTAGTAATTTTTTCTTAGTTTTTAATGCGGATAGCACAAGGAATAAAATGGGAATGGTGAAGAGNGGGTCAACGATAGAGATGTTATTCCAAGAGACCCTATCNGTGNAGAAAGGCCAGAATAATTGTGTGCCGTAGGAAGTGCAGGCATCAAGGAGACCGTGGGTGGCGTAACCCATAAAGCTCGCAAGNTANANTGNCTTAAAGCTTANNGANCCCTTAAAAAAAGGCGATACTGCTAANGCTACGAGAAATGAGCCAAATGGAATGAATATCAANGAGTGACTGAACTGTCTATGGTATTCTAGGAAAAGAATCGGGTCCTCATGAGATTGAATTAAAACATCTAAATCGGGAGCTAATCCGGCCAAACAACCGACTAGCGTAATTTTGGCGATATTCCTGTCTTGGGAGCTTGCTTGGGCGGCTAACGCTCCAACAGTGCCTTGGCTTACAGGGTCCATATTTGATCCGCAGACTTCCTTAGGGGGCGACCGTCATAATACCAACCGCCGTTATGGTTAGTCGACAGTAAGTATATTAAGTGATTACTGATTGATATTTTAACAAATACCTTTATTGGAACTTGCAAAAATGAAAGAAGCCATCGATGTTTTTAANGAATGGGCAATAGAGGGTAGAGATCTTGGAATGGAGAAAGGGCATGCTGCTTCAGTTGANGAAATGTTGGCCTTCTCGCTTGGAGAGAGATCTGAAATTGGAAAAAATTTTAGTTTTCTCGATTTAGGCTGTGGAAACGGTTGGGCTACCCGNNAGGTTTACGGTCATCCTTTTTGTAGTAAAGCTGTNGGAATTGACGGTGCAGGTCAGATGATACTGAACGCAAAAGCAAGGGGTAAGGGTGAGCACTACATTCAAACGCGAGTAGATACGTACGACTCCACCGATACTTTTGATTTGATTTACTCTATGGAGTTTATTTACTATCTANTAGATCCCAGACTGTTCGTTCAAAGAATTACTGATACCTGGCTGAAAAAGGGAGGTCGAATAATTTTTGGNTTGGACTTTTATTTTGAAAATGCNGAATCTCATTCTTGGCCAAAAAAATTGAATATCCCNATGCATATGTTGAAAGAAATCGAATGGATAGANCTCTTTGAAGAAGCTGGTCTTAGGGAGGTNATAACCTGGCGNGCCAATAGNACNTCGGACTGGCNCGGAACACTNNTAGTTACGGGCAGAAAATAACTTGGCATCTTAAAAAGTCTGCTTAGAAAGTGTCTAAGTGATCAATAACGGAGAAATTTCATGAGTGAAAAAATTTATTGTCTTTTGCCGGGTTAGCGATCAAGTTAAAGAGTTGCTTTCTGGATTTGGAGCAGAATTTCAAAAACCTCTAGCAGGTTTTGTAAGATAAGACCGTATGGTCAATTTAAGTGGATAAAATAATGGAAGAATCTGTTAATGTGTTTGACGAATTACTTTTACCATGCGGCGATAATCCTGTAACTGGTTTCTATCGGGATGGGTGTTGCAATACTGGAAAAGAAGATGCTGGTTCCCATACAGTTTGTGTAAGGGTTACGAAGGAGTTTTTAGAATTTTCAAAAAGTAGAGGTAACGATTTAACTACGGCCGTTCCAGAATTTGGTTTTCCTGGTCTTTCACCAGGGGATTCATGGTGTCTATGCGCAGCTCGCTGGCTAGAAGCTTATGACAGCGGTGTTGCGCCAGGTGTTTATCTAACTAAGACTCACAAGCTTGCATTAAACATAGTTAAACTAGATCAATTAAAAGAGCATTCTATCGATATTAATTGATGCGTAGCNTAGCTTNAAACGGGTTATTCCTAGATTAATCGTGGGCATCATCGTNTACTGCTTTTTCAACAATTTTTTGGGCATTTCCCAGGTAATTTTGAGGTGCTCTCAATGATTCCCAATCAAGATTAAAGCTACTCAGTGATTTAAGTTCATCAATCATGTGACTTTGATTTGAAATNCAAGACTCGCAAGCTTGACTCACCAATTCAGATGCTTGTTTCCGAGTTGTGAATTTCATTAGAGCAAAAACTGCTGCCTCTGCCATAAATAAACCGCGATCGGCATTTATATTTTTCTGTATCGCTTCCATATTTACCGACATATTTTCCAAGCAAGTTTTTGTCTGAACTATACTCGCGCTAGCAGCACATACTAAGGTGGGAAAGGCAAGCCGTTCAATTGTCATGCAGACCCCATCACGTTCATGAGAAATAAGTGCGGTTTGTTCTATAAGGTCGGCATTGCTTCGACAAAAGGCTGCCAGACTTACTAGAGTTTCACAAAGCACAGGATTAGCTTTGTTTGGCATGGTTGAAGATTTTCCCGGATTATTAAAGGTAATTTCTCCAATTTCGTTCTGAGCTAAAAGCATAAGGTCTTTACCGATTTTGCCAACTTGCCCCGCGGTCATACTGAGCCAATTGGCAAATTCAATAATTGAGTCACGCTGAGCATGCCAGGGTGAAACTGGTAGCGACAAGCCTAGTGCTTGTGCGAGTTTGCCGGCAACTTCTTCACCCTTTGGAGCTAACGCAGCATTCGTACCAACGGAGCCGCCAAGCTGGATTACTAATAGTCTGGGAATCAGCTCAGTCAGTCGTCTCTTCTGTCTTTTAAGAGGCTCGATCCAGTTAACAATTTTTAGTCCGAATGTTATTGGGGCTCCGTTTTGATTGCGTGTTCTGCCGATCATCACAGTGGTTTTATGTATGCTTGCAAGACTAACTAATTCATCTATGAGACGGTCAAAATTTCGTGTAATAACATCGATAGCTGCCTTAACCCTAATTATTAGACCTGTATCCAAAGCGTCTTGGCTTGTCGCTCCGAAATGNAGGTAGTTCGCAGTTTCCTCTTCTAATTCATTCTTCAATATTTTAAGTAGGGCAGGAATTGGAATACCATCCTTTGCGTAGTCTTCGGCTAAACTAGCTGGTGATATCTTGAAACCATCTAAAGNAGAAAAAATCTTTTGTCCAATCCCNGCTGGAATAATTCCTAATTCCTCTTGAGCCATAGCTAACTCTTTTTCGAATTTTAAAAGCGAGTTAATTTCAGCTTCATCGCTAAAAAGAGCAGCAGTTTCTTTTTCCGAGTATATTGATGAGGTTAATGTTGAGTCGAGCGCGCTTACCATCTTTTCTACCTGTTTATAAATGAAAAAAAACTGTCTCTTGGCTGCCTTGCATGCAGATATTAAATTCGTATGTTGTTTCTCCCATGCTTTCTCTTCGCTGAGCAATGAGGGTCTTTCGTCTCTGCGGAGGAATTTTGGTTAAAACTCGATCTGTGGAATTTGATTCTAACTCATCAGAAAAATATATACGGGTGTATAATTGCGTTAAGAGTCCGCGCATGTAGATCACTACGGAAATATGGGGCGCTTCATGTTCAATATTTGATCCCGGTTTGATTGTTTCAAACAAGAATCTTTGTCCTTCATACTGACTCGAATGGCTCCGTGCAAAACCAACAAAAAGGGGGTTATCAAATTTTCCTGACGAATCTGACTGCCATATTTCGATGAGGGCATCGTGTATTGGTTCTTGGTTGCCATCCATGACTCTGCCGATTATTGAGATTTTTTCGCCGTCCCCTGTGATGAGGTTGCTTACCGGACTTTTACAAGTCTTGTCCGATTCAGATTTAGTGAGCCCTAAAGTAAAAAAGGGACCGACGGTTTGCGAAGGTGTTAGGCGATCAGGAACCTTCATTAGGATGCTCACTCTCTTTAGGGTTAGGCATGTCTTTAGTTCCAGGCAGAACGATGTCGAAATTATACCCTAGGGCGAAATCAGCTTCGGTGATGCCCAGATCAAAAGAAGAAATTAGTCGGTGTCTGTTAGCGGCAGGCGTGGCACAAAAAATAGGATCATGCTCAATTAGTGGATCCCCACAAAAATACATTTGAGTCACTAGTCGATCTGCTAAAGACTCACCGATAATAGAAAAATGAATATGGCTTGGACGCCAGGCATTGAAATGATTTTTCCAAGGATATGCACCTGGTTTAATGGTGTAAAAACGATACCTTCCATCAGAATCAGTGACGCAACGACCAACTCCCGAAAAATTATGATCGAGTGGCGCGTCCTGTTTATCTGTTTTGTGCATGTATCTTCCACTTGCGTTTGCTTGCCATATTTCAACCAATATGCCCGACTGTGGTTTGCCCCATTGGTTTAACACTTGTCCAGACACGACTATTCGCTCGCCAAGAGGGGCTCCACTCTGTGAGCCGTTGATTAATAAATTGTTAGAACCTTCAGGAATATGGAATTTATTGCTCAGACTTCCTTGAAATTCGCCTAATTGAATGTGTGGTTCTCCTTCAATTATGTCGCACAATTTAAGTAAAGGCTTCTTAGGTCCGCGAGTGCGAGATGAACGATAATCGGGATAAATAAAAGGAGGATGCTGTGTTAGATCAATCTTAGTCATAGTTGGTGCAGAAAATTTGGATTATAAAATAAAATTGGTCTAATCAGTTGCCTCACTAAATACTTTCTTAGCGACTTTGAACGCGGCATTTGCTGCTGGAATGCCAGAATAGACGCCGACTTGCATTAAAGCTTCCTTGATATCCTCTTTGGAAAGACCTGTATTTTTAGTCGCTTTTAAGTGCAAGGCGAGTTCCTCTAAATTACCTAAGCTGGCGAGTTGTGTGATCGTGATTAAACTTCGATCGCGTCGGCTTAGTTGAGAGCGTCCCCATATTGCACCCCAGGCTGTTGCGGTGATCCAATGTTGNAAATCTCTGTCAAGGTCATTNCTTTCACGCAGAGCAGAGTCTACATAGTCAGCACCCAACACTTCTTTTCGAACTTGCAATCCTAATTCGAAAAACTCATCATCGGATCTATCATTACTCATATCGTACCTCAGTTGATTTACATGTATGGGTTTTCCGATTATTAATCCGGAATATTACGTAATACACGTAACTTCAAGTCTTGTAAACGGCGAAACAGCCAGATGTGGTAATGGAAAAATTTGAAGTGCATGAATAGTAACCCTTTATCTCATTGAGAGTAATCATAGCATGCGAACGCAGGTTGGAATCATCGGTGCAGGTCCAGCGGGTCTTCTTCTCTCGCATTTGCTGTCCCAAAAAGGAATTGACTCTGTGATTATTGAAAGCCGCAGTAGATTTTATGTGGAGGGTCGTGTTAGAGCTGGAGTTCTTGAGCAGGGTACAGTCAACTTGTTAGTNGATGCAGGTCTTGGCCAGAGGCTTATGAAGGAGGGGATGCATCATCATGGAATTGAGNTTCGTGCTGGCGGNGAGTCTCATCGTATAGACTTAGATTCTCTGACTGGAGGCAAAGGTATAACCGTTTATGGACAGCAAGAGGTGGTGAAGGATCTAATTTCTGTTCGTGAGCAGCAAAATGGAGAAATGATATTTGAAGCACAGGACGTTGAAATACTAGNTATACATACTAAGAAACCTAAAGTTAGGTTTAGCCAAGCTGGAGATCAACATGAACTTGAATGTGATTGGATAGCTGGGTGTGATGGCTTTTATGGTGTNAGTAGGAATTCTATACCTGAATCAGAAATAAGAAGTTTTAGTCGCGAGTATCCATTTGCGTGGCTCGGGATATTAGTAGAAGCTCCCCCTTCTTCAGATGAATTGATCTATGCTAATCATGAGAATGGTTTTGCATTACACAGTATGCGGTCTAAGGAACGCACAAGAAACTATATTCAGTGCGATCCTCACGATAAGATTGAGGACTGGTCTGAAAATCGGATTTGGGAGGAGTTGCATAGTCGCTTAGAAACGATTCCAGGTTGGAAGCTCTTGGAGGGNAAAATTGTTGATAAAGGAATAACGCCGATGCGGAGTTATGTTTGTGAGACCATGAACTTTGGTCGTTTGTTTTTGGCAGGAGATGCNGCTCACATAGTCCCACCGACCGGAGCTAAAGGAATGAATTTGGCCATTTCAGATATCCGCTACCTGAGTGCTGCGCTTGTCGCTTGGTACGAATCAAAAAGCGAAGGGCTATTGGCTCAATATGCTGAGAATTGCCTCCGACACATTTGGCGCGGAGAGCATTTTTCCTGGTATATGACTAAACTGCTTCATAAATTCCCCGATGGTAGTTTGTTTGATGAACGCTTACAAAAATCTGAGCTNGAATATTTGTTTAGGTCCGAGGCTGCTTCTAAAAGTTTGGCTGAAAATTACGTTGGTTTCAGTTTCGANTANTTCATAATTTTTNGANCTGATATAGCATTAGTGTTTTAAGCTGAAAGGNACTAGACAAATTGATAAAGACAGAGCAAAGTTCTAAAACTTTTAGAACGANTGTNGCGGAATCGAATAATGATGAAAGTTGGTTTGTTAGTCTTGTCTTTCTTAATGGCNTGCTTGNCGGAGGCTCACCATTCACGGGCAGCATTTGATCTGGGTTCAACTATTGAGGTAGAGGGTATCGTCAAAGAAGTTGCTTGGCGTAATCCTCATGCTTTTGTAGTAATCGATTCGATCAGCGNGGATGGAAATTATGTTGAATGGACTTTTGAAGGACATTCCATAGCTGGTTTGGTGCGTAATGGTTGGGCTAGAGATTCTTTTATGACTGGCGAGCGGGTCGTTATTTCGGCCCGACCAAATCGTGACTCTGAGAAGCGTTTCGGCTTGCTAAATTCAGTAACAAAGGCAAGTGGTGAAACTTACTATGCCTTTAGTCGACCTGCTAATTCATCCATCTCTCCTCGGAGACCAATTGCACCTTCAGATAATTTTGGAGGAACTTGGAGACCGATCTTAGATATGCAGCAAACTTTAGTGGGTGGTTTTCGACCGCCAGAAGATTGGCCTTATACTCAAAAGGCACAAGAGGAGGTAGATGCTTTTGATTTAAATGAAGATCCAGGGCTCGAGTGTGAGCCTTATCCAATGCCCAGGATTACTCGATGGCCCTACAGTCAGCATTGGGAAGTTTCTGACAATATGATTACGATAAGTCATGAGCAGTCTTCAACAAGAGTCCTCCATAAAACAGGAGAAACATCTATGCCCTCCGAGCATGTACCCGATCAAAACGGATATTCTATTGCTCGTCTGGACGACAATGGCGATCTGGTGGTTGTTACCACAGGATTTTCACAAACAAAATGGGGTAATGAGAGAGGGGTGAGTTCAAGCGCCAGTAAAGTAGTCACTGAAACGTATAGATTGATAGATGGAGGCTATGGATTGGAATTGGAATACACGATTGAAGATCCAGAGTATTTGAGTGAATCAGTTAAGCTTGGAAGAAATTTTCGATTGGTTCCTGATTATGAATTTACAGATGAGCCGTGTAATGTGGAGGCTGCGCGTCGACATCTGGAGTTTGATTAAATAATCAATTCTCTATATGAAGTTTTGTATTTAGTTTTTGGAGACTCTTCAGCAACTGATTTAGCTCTTGTTTCCCTACTTTTTCTTCAATCGCAAAGTAGATTCTTTCGGCTTCGGGTGATACTTGATCAAATTTCTTCCAACCCGCTGGGGTAAGATTTATGAGCGTTTTTCTTAGATCTCTGTTGTCAGATTTGCGAGTTATCAACCCAGTTTTTTCAAAATTTTTGAGTATACGTGTCAGGCTTGGCGGAGGAACCATGCTTTGTCTCGCTAGTTCAAAGGTTTCGATGTTTTTCTTACCTGCTAAGACTCGGATTATGCGCCATTGTTGGTCGGTTAATTGATGGGAGTGTAGCATTGCCCTGAATAAGGAGGTTGCTGACTTTGTCGCCTGTAATAGTTGCATTGGCAGGCTGTAGTCTATACTTCTTAGTTCTTTTAAACCTTTCATGAATCATCTTCATCTTATTCATTCATTACGGAATTTGTAAGGGTTCCTATGCCGGGTACTTCTATCTCTACGGTATCTCCTTCATTGAGATATTTTGGAGGATCAAAGCGAGCACCCGCGCCATTTGGAGTGCCTGTTGCAATGATATCGCCTGGTCTTAATTGATAGAATGTTGATAAGTAATGAATCAGGTATCGAAATGAGAACAAGAGATTTTCCGTAAAGTCATTTTGACGTTCCTCATCATTGACTCGAGTTATTACCTGAATGTTACCCATGGGGTCTAAATCCTCTGGTGTAACCATCCAGGGTCCAAGAGAACCAGATGAAGCAAAATTTTTACCTTGGGTGACGTTGAACTTTCCATGTCGTAAGTAATCGCGAACAGTACCTTCATTCATNATCGTAATTCCTGCCAAGTACTTGCAGGCATCAGATTCTTTTATTCTTCTGCCTGTCTTGCCGACAACTAAAACGATCTCTCCTTCATAATCAAGCTGATTGGACTCTGGGGGTTTTATTATAGGCTCTTGATGTCCTACTAAAGATTCTCTATGTCTCATAAATACGCTGGGGTATTTGGGGCGATCTGTCCCATCTTTATACTCAGAATTGCGATTGAAATAATTCACTCCTATACAGATAATTTTTTCAGGATTTGGAATGGTTGGTGTAAATTCAATTTCATCAACTGAATAATCGCTATCAGAAGCGTTTACTAGTTTTGTCAGGTCGTCTAATTTATTTTTTCGTATCGCTTCCCTTAGATCAATCAGACCCTTGGCTCTTAAGGTTAAGTTGACAATGCCATTATCTTTGACGCCACCAAAGTAGCTGTTACCCTCATGATTAAAACTGAGAAATTTCATTAGCTCGACCAAGTCCTGTTTATTAATGAGAGATTTCAATTTATTGATTTATTTAATATATTAAGTAATATGGAAATGTGATTCCAGCTTTTCCTCTAGGTATTTAATTCATGCCCCACCAAATTATCGAAGTCTCTGAAAATATTGAAGAATTTATCGACTTGAAAATTTTATCTCAGGCATTACATAGGTGTGCGGTCAGTCAGGAAGTGCTCAAAATAGGAGGGGTGAGAACTCGCGTTTCAAAATCCCACCTAACAATTATTGCCGATGAGTCATCAAACTACGGGTTCATTGCAGTTTACCTTCGGATAGCAGAAGGTCGCTCAAGTGATGTCAGAAAGAAGATGGGAGAAGAGCTTATGCAATGCCTTTGCGAGACCGTTGACAAGCAAGCAGGTGACGTTCCATTGGCACTTTCTTACGAGATACAAGAAATCAAAGTGGATATGCGATGGAATAGAAACCGAGTACCCTCTTTTATGAGCAGCGAGGTTTAGGTATATGAGCCTGTCTTCGCTAGAAAAGAACTTGAATCAGTTACAAGACTTGCGCGAGAGATTTAGACGAGAACCGATCAAACATCTTATTGACGGAGAGTGGGTAAGCTCGAGTAACAAAGAAACATTCATAAATGGTTCNCCAATCGATGAGTCGATAATTGGAGAGGTAGCATTAGGCACGCAGCAAGATGTAGATGAGGCTTGCCAAGCGGCACACAATGCGTTTTCGGATTGGGCGGCGATGTCGGGAGCAAAGAGACGGGAGCTGCTGCATGCGATTGCAGATTCAATAGAAGCCAATGCCGAGGAAATAGCCCTCGTTGAGAGTTTGGATACGGGACAACCAATTCGCTTTATGAGCAAAGCGGCCATTCGAGGAGCTGAAAACTATCGGTATTTTGCAGATATGGCGCCGAGCGCTCGTGATGGTCTAGCGTTACCAGCACAGAAGCATATGAACTATACGGTACGGCAACCGATTGGGCCTGTTGGTGTGATCACTCCATGGAATACACCTTTCATGCTTTCCACATGGAAGATTGCACCAGCACTGGCTGCTGGTTGCACCGTTGTTCACAAGCCCGCCGAGTGGTCTCCATGTACAGCAGCACTTTTAGCAAGGCTGATGGAAGAAGCAGGTTTGCCGAAAGGAGTGATAAATACTGTTCATGGTTTAGGTGAAACCACAGGTAAAGCGCTGACAGAGAACGCATTAATACGCGCAATTGCTTTTGTTGGCGAGTCTGCAACTGGAAGCAATATCATCAGACAGGGAGCGGAAACTTTAAAGCGTGTTCATTTTGAATTAGGCGGAAAGAATCCAGTAATCGTTTTTGACGACGCTGATCTTGATCGAGCCGAGGATGCAGTGATTTTTATGATCTACAGTCTCAATGGAGAGCGCTGTACGTCTTCGAGTCGNCTGTTGATTCAGGAGTCCATTGCTGACGAATTTATCGAGCGAATAAAGAAAAGAGTGGGCTTGCTTAGGGTTGGCCACCCTNTAGACCCCGATACAGAGATCGGACCTCTCATTCATGCGAGCCATCTTGAAAAGGTTATTTCTTATTTCGAAGTTGCTAGGCGAGAAGGTGTAACCATTGCCGCTGGAGGAAAAAAAATAGATATTCAAGGCAAGGGACATTTCGTGGAACCCACTCTGCTCACTGAGGCTGATAGCTCGATGCGCATTGCTCAGGAGGAAATTTTTGGCCCAGTGCTGACTGTCATCGATTTTAAAGATGAAGAGGAGGCGGTGACTCTCGCAAATAATGTTAAATACGGCTTGGCGGGCTATGTTTGGACCAGTAACACCGGTCGTAGTNTCCGTATGGCAGAAAACTTGGACGTCGGGATGGTTTGGGTGAATTCGGAGAATAATCGGCATTTATCGGCTCCGTTTGGGGGNATGAAGGCAAGCGGTATTGGTCGAGATGGNGGTGATTATAGTTTCGATTTTTATATGGAGACGAAGAATATTTGTATTGCGACCGGTGAGCACACCATTCCTAAGCTTGGTAAAGCGCGTAAGTCATGAGCCTATACCAAGTCCAAAAATTTCTGTATGAGTTAAATCGTGACAATCGTGTCCAGAGAGAGTTTGGGCGGAACAAATCTGAAGTATTGATGGCTTATGACCTAACCANGGAAGAATATACCGCTATTGAATCTGGGGATATNGGTCTGCTTTACGTAATGGGGGTTAATGGGCAAATTCTTATGCACTTTGCNGCTTACCTAAAAATTGAGTGGTTTGATTATTTGCAAGCAATGCGTGATGGGGTTTCTAAATATGGGCCGGTTAGGCATGGAATTTACGCTATGGAAAAACACAATGGTNAAGATGCGCAAATAAAACAACTTAGCGATAGCGGATTCTCATAATGCCATTGGTCTACTCTGGAATTCTCAGTCATGCNCCNGGTATTACCGGGAGGTCGCATATGGTTGAATCCGANAAAATAGGAATTCGAGACGAGTTTTATGCGTGTTTAGACAGGCAGCGAGAGGAAATAAGGTTGAGCGGCGCNGAGACTCTGATAGTGGTTGCAGCTGAGCATTTTGCTAATTTTTTTATGGATAATATGCCGGCCTACTGTATCGGTGTAGGTGAGAAACACACCGGACCAATAGAAGATTCTCAGTGGCTGGGGATAGGAAAAAAGACGATAAAAGGTTCGCCAGAATTAGCTACCAGGCTGATGAAGGTCATGCTGAATAATGTTGATCTCGCGTACTCTGAAGAGTGGCAATGTGATCATGGAATCATGGTCCCTTTAAATTTTTTGACACCAAATTACGATTTGCCAATTATTCCCTGTAATATTAATTGCCAGGGGCCTCCCCTGACTCCCCTCGGTCGTGTATGGAATTTTGGAGAGGCCCTGCGAGCGGCTTGTGATGAGCAAACTGAGAATATTGCCGTCGTTGGTACGGGCGGGATCTCTCATTGGCCCGCAACGCCAGATTCGGGGAAAATTAATGAAGCTTGGGATCGCCTTTTTCTCGAAAGACTAATGAATCAAGACAAAGAACTTTTACTATCTTATGAAGATGAA
This sequence comes from Gammaproteobacteria bacterium, assembly GCA_002727755.1. Lineage (GTDB taxonomy): Bacteria > Pseudomonadota > Gammaproteobacteria > Pseudomonadales > Pseudohongiellaceae > UBA9145. Next base: position 38,223 of record PBXX01000058.1, read on the forward strand.
GAGGTTTATGCAGAGGCGGGTCAGGGAGGTTTCGAGATTAGAACTCTAATAGCTGCTGCAGCTGCTGCAGGCGGAAAGGGGAGCTTGCAGTTTTATTCTGCTGATCTTCCTATTTTTGCAGTAGGTTGCACAGTTGCTAGCTTTAAAATTTCGGGACAAGTGTAATTTTATGAGCAATCACTCAAATCCTTTTCTTTATAACTGTTGGTATGCCGCAGCATGGAGCCATGAGTTAGTTGAGACCGGGAAATTAGCTCGAATGTATCTCGAGATACCCATCGTTATTTATCGTGGAGAGAGTGGGAAGTGTTTTGCTTTAGACGATCGTTGCTGTCATCGTGGTGCGCCCTTGAGTCTCGGTAGGGTAGAAAAGGACTGCATACGCTGTATGTATCATGGGATCAAGTATGATACTGATGGAAAGGTTATTGAAATACCTGGGCAAGATTTTATCGGTCCAAATCACAAAGTGCAGAGCTTTCCGATTGTTGAGAAAGGCAATCTACTTTGGATTTGGATGGGGGATCCTAAGCTAGCAGATCCAAGTGATATACATGACTATGGTCCGCTATCAGACGCCGCTTGGAAGGGGTTCGAGAAGGAAGCCTATTTGCATTATGAAGCGAATTGGATGCTGATAGCCGACAATTTAGCAGATTTTTCGCATCTAGCATTCGTGCATACGAATACTTTAGGGGGATCTGAGGATTATGCCTTCATAACCCATCCAGAGGTGGAAAAATTAGAGAATGGATTCAAGTTGGTCAGGTGGAATAAAAATGATTCTCCTGCTCCATATCATGCGAAAATAAATCCTGATCTTCCAGATAAGTTAGATAGATGCAATAGTGTCCAGATGATAGTGCCGGGCACATTTTTTATGTCTACAATAATGGCGCCAGTGGGTTGGGATCCTAAGGGTAAAAATCTCGATGGCGTCAAGCAGTATCGTAACTGTCAGTATATGACACCTGAAACAAAATCAACGACGCATTTTTTTTGGAACTATCTTCATAACTATCGAACAGATGATCCTGCTGTTTCGAAATCGCTTAAAGAGAGTCTTCTGGAGGGGTTTATGGAGGATAAGGAAATCATTGAGGCTCAGCAGAAGATGCTGGAAAACAAAGACAGGTTTAATTCCCGTGGTATGAAGGGTGATGAGGCACTTATTCACTTCAGAAAAGTTTATACTGCATTACTGAATCACGAACGGAAAAACTTTAATTTTCATGAAAGGCAGGTCGGCAACTCGATTATTTAAATAAAATAGATATTAATTTATGCAAAGACAATGGCTCTATACAGGTGTAATTCTTTCACTTTTCTTGATGTTGGTATTGGGTATACCTTTTTTTCCAAATTTTATGGCCATTGAAATTCTTGGCCCCTTAAATCTGGGTATGTCTGTTTTTCTTATTTTACATATTGTTACGCCTTTGCTTGCATTTCGATATCTTCGAATCATAGAAGAGGAAGAGGTGTAGTGGGCATTTTCCTTTTTTTTGTGATTATTGTTGGAACAGTTGGACTTACATTTGTTGCGTCAAAGAGGACCTCGAGTGCCGATGATTTCTTTGTCGCTGGAGGCAGAATAGGGGGAGTCTCCAATGGTTTCGCTATTGCTGGAGACTTCATGTCTGCAGCTACTCTTTTAGGTATAACCGCAATCATATTTGGAGCAGGTTATGATGCTGTCATCTATCTGGGTGCGCCTTTAGGAGCTTTCTCGATCATAATTTACCTCATGACAGACAAGCTCAAATCACTTGGGAAGTACAGTTTTACTGATATTATTTGCTCTCGCCTTGAAGAGAGACCAATTAGAATGCTAGCGGCAGTCACCACCTTAAGTTTTTCTCTCATGTACTTAATGGTGCAAGTAGTGGGGGCGGGCGCATTAATTGAAATCCTTTTTGGAATTTCTTATTTCTGGGCTGTTGTAATCGTTACTACATTGATGGTTATTTATGTTGCGATTGGCGGAATGTTTGCTACCACTTGGGTGCAAATAATTAAGGCGATACTTTTGTTAATCGGGGTGACGATACTGGCAATATTGACGTTAGCAAGCTTCAATTTTAGTTTCTCAGAAATGTATGCCGAAGCCCAAGCCAGGCATGGGACTGCCGGATTCTTGACAGTTGGAGGAGGCCTTGGTCTTTCGGCCCTTTCGTCAATCTCTCTCGGCATTGGCCTCTGTCTAGGTTTAGCGGGCTCACCGCATTTGCTCATGCGATTTTTTACAGTCAAAGACAAGGCTGCGGCTAGAGTTTCAGCTGGCGTTGCATTGGGCGCGGTAAGTTATGTCAATCTGTTAATATTTTTTGTGATTGGTATTGGCTCGGTTGCTTTAGTGAAAGGTAACGGGAGTTACCTTGATGCGAGTGGAGATGTAATTGGTGGCAGCAACATGGTTTCGGTGCACCTCGCAGATGCCGTGGGTGGTGAAGTGTTCATGGGGGTTATTGCTGCTATCGCGTTTGCAACGATACTCGCCGTAGTAGCTGGTCTGATGCTAGCATCAGTTACTGCCCTGACGCACGATATATATTCAAATATAGTAAAAACTGACGAACTCAATCAGCATAGGCAAATTCGACTATCAAAAATAGCTGCGATGGCATTAGGTATTATCGTCGCCTTATTGGGTATCGCATTTGAGCGACAGAATATTGCGTACCTCGTTAGCTTAACATTAGCAATCGGTGCCTCTACTAATTTTCCTCTGTTAATTCTTAGTATGTATTGGCGAGGCCTCACAACAACCGGTGCCATTGTTGGCGGTATTGTAGGTCTTTTGTCTGCTGTGGTACTCATGATTTTAGGTCCGGCTGTTTGGGTTGATATTTTGGGGAATGATCAGCCAATTTTCCCTCAGGCCTATCCTGCCCTTTATTCGGTGAGTCTGGCATTTTTGACAATGTGGCTTGTTTCCAAGGCAGATAGTTCAGATCAAGCAACTGCCGATAGAGAGAGTTTTCGTGTAATGGAAGAGGCCTAACCAATCTGCTGTAAATTGGTTAGGTATGATAAAATTTTTAAATATATGGTTAATCTATGCCTAAATTTGGATACACCACGGATCTTGTCAGAATTATGAATAAAACAGTTAGCAATTACCGTCACTCACGATTAGCTCTACTGGTTTTATTCTGTTCAATTTACCCTGTTTTAATTCCTACCATTGTGAGCGCTGCGGAATCCGCTCATAAAGTTTTGCCGGTGAACAGCAATAATTGTTTAAAAGAAATAGGTTCTCAGCTTCGTATCGAAGGGACCACATTTATTATGGGCGATGATTACACCTATCGCGAGGAGGGACCTGCACATGAGGTCACCTTATCTAGTTTTTGGATGGACGCGCATGAAGTAACTAACGGGCAGTTTGCGGAGTTTGTGGCTGATACGGGCTATGTTACTGTAGCCGAGCGACAACCAAATCCAGAAGACTGGCCTGGTGTTCCTGTTGAATCGCTGGAACCAGGATCGACCTTGTTCACATCCCCCCGAGACAGCAATGCGAGTTCCAGTTGGTGGTCATACGTTGGGGGTGTAAGCTGGCGGCACCCCGAAGGACCCGAGAGTTCGATTCAAGGTAAGGATAATTATCCAGTCGTCCACGTTGCGTGGGAAGATGCTCAGGCATACGCAACTTGGGCTGGAAGAGAGCTTCCCACAGAAGCTCAGTTTGAGTTAGTTGCTCGCAGTAAACGAAATAGCACCTTCCCTTGGGAAGGAGAAGAGCTTGCGCCTGATGGTCATCATCACGCAAATACTTGGCAGGGTAACTTCCCCATCGAGAATACTGGGGAAGACGAACATGTTGGCATAGCGCCGGTTGGGTGTTTTAAACCAAACGACTTCGGAGTATACGATTTAATCGGAAACGTATGGGAGTGGACGACCAATTGGTATGCGCCAGGTCATAACCCTTCAGATAATTCAAATCCCGATGGGCCTGCAGAAGACCAAAGTTTTGATTATGCGAATGCGGGCTTCCCAGTAAAGGTAATTAAGGGTGGCTCCTATCTCTGTGCACCGAATTATTGTATGCGCTATAGACCAGCCGCTCGACAAGCTGCGGATACTGGACTGGGTACAAGTCATATCGGTTTTCGCACTGTTAAAGCGATTAAGTGACAAACTTTAATTAACGGATGGGGTCATGACGCAAAACTCCGACAAGTTTGAAGTGTTAAGGTTTAACGAACTTTCTATAAGTGAGATGCAGAGTCGTGCACAATCATTTTTGGCTCGGATGTCAACTCGACGAACTGTTAGGAATTTCTCTGATCGATCTGTGCCAAAGGAAATTATAGANCAAGCATTGGCGACAGCTGGAAGTGCTCCAAGTGGAGCCAATCGCCAGCCATGGCATTTCGCTGTTGCGGGAACCAATGAAGTCAAGCGAAGAATTCGTATCGGAGCTGAAGAGGAGGAGCATGAATTTTATAACAGGCGAGCCCCTAAGGAATGGTTAGATGCGCTTAAACCCTTTGGTACCGATGAGAGAAAGCCATTTCTTGAAATTGCACCTTGGATAATTACGGTTTTTGCCAAAAAAATCGAATTGATTGAAGATAATCAAAAGCAAAAGAACTACTATGTTACAGAATCTGTATGTATAGCAACGGGCCTATTAATTGCGGCACTTCATAACGCAGGGTTAGCTACCCTAACTCATACTCCGAGTCCTATGAAATTTCTTAATGAAATTTTTGATCGACCAGTCAGTGAAAAACCTCTCATGTTAGTTGTCACCGGGTATCCAAGTGAAGGAGTAAAGGTTCCTTCAATCAAGCGTAAAAGCCTCGAACAGATAAGTAGTTTTCACTGAGTTAATTGTGCAGAAAGTCTTGGATAATTCGCTAAGCTATCAGAAAAAAAGGAAAGACTCTTGACCANGGAAATTAAAACAACCAGACATTTTTATTTGATTCTTTGTTCTCTTGTTGCTGCTCTCCTATCTGCTTGTAGTGAACAGTCAAATACCAGACCACTTAATATCGTCTTTTTTTTGGTAGACGATCTGGGCTGGAGAGATGTTGGTAGTTTTGGGAGTAATTTTTACGATACTCCAAATATTGATCGCTTAGCGNAAGAGGGTATCAAGTTCACTCATGCCTATGCGGCGTCTCATGTCTGTTCTCCAACTCGCGCGAGCATCATGACCGGAAAGTACCCGGCGCGATTGCATTTGACAGACTGGTTGGGAGGAAGAAGAAGTTATGCCTTTGAAAGGCTAACTAGCCCGGATTTTCTGCAAGAGCTCCCGTTAGAGGAATCGACTATCGCAGAAGCTTTTAAGGCTCATGGATATGCCACTGCACATATCGGTAAATGGCATTTAGGGGAAGATCCGTTCGGTCCGTTAGAGCANGGATTTGATNTGCGCGTCCCTNATTGGAACAAGGGATGGCCTAATGCGGGCTACCATGCGCCTTTCGAACTCGAAGGAATAAAAGATGAGCCTGGACAGTACTTGACTGATCGGTTAACTGACTATGCGGAAGATTTCATCTCAGAGAACCAAGACCAACCCTTCTTTCTCTACATGTCCCATTTCGCTGTACATGATCCGATTCATGGTCGTCCTGATCTGGTAGAGAAGTATCGCCAAAAGTTGGCATCGATGGATCAACCAAATTCACCTCCTTTTTTCTTGGAAGGGAACCCTGATGATCCGCAGCCACTAACTAATGAGCAACTTGCTTCTTTTATCGATCTTCCATTGTTTCAGGACTACAAGGTGTTACCGGAACGAACTGTGAAAATCAAACAGCACCAAGACAACATTGAATTCGCGGCTATGGTTGAGTCAATGGATGAGAGTTTAGGTAGAATTGTTGATCATATCGATCAATTAGGTTTGACCGATAGTACGCTTATTGTTTTCTTTTCAGACAATGGGGGTATGTCAGGTGCAAATTTTGGGGGTGCAAGTCGTGTTGTCGATCCAAGCAGACTGGATAGTGCATATTCCACTTCAAATCTCCCTTTGCGGGGCGCAAAGGGGTGGCTTTATGAAGGCGGTATAAGAGTCCCAATGATTGTTAAATGGCCCGAAAAGTTTTCAGATTCTAGTCTGATTGTGGAAGAGCCTGTNATAAGCACGGATTTTTACCCTTCGCTATTAGAAATGGCTGGTCTTCCAGCTCGCGATGAGCAAGCGCTGGATGGGGTNAGTTTTGTACCAGCCCTAAATGGCGAACTCTTTAACAGAGGACCAATTTTTTGGCATTTCCCGCAGTACAGTAATCACGGTATGCAAAGTCCGGGCGGAGCAGTTCGCTTCGGAGACTATAAGTTACTGGAGTACTTTGAGAATAATACCGTTCAGCTATTCAATTTGCGGGAAGATATTGGTGAGAGAAATGATCTTTCCCAAACCGAGCCAGTAATCAGAGAGGAGCTCAGGGGATTACTTCGTTCTTGGAGGGAAGATGTCAATGCACAAATGCCTCCTCGGAACCCGGACTACGATCCGAGCCAATATCCTCACACTGGATNACCATAGTCGTTCTTCGAAACCTATAGCCAACTGTGAGGCCATATCATGGTACGCCACATATGAGCTACCGGCGAACCGTCAAAGCCCAAGCCCTCTTTAGGCTGTTTAAAATTCCTGCCGACAACATCCTCGAATTGGTCAATCTCTATATTGGTGACATTAGGATCAAAGGAATAGAGGTCGTTTAAAGTGATAAGCCGTGAACTCATATACCAGCGATGATTTTTTGCTTCATCATACTCGGCTTGCACCCAAGGTTCGACTTGATAGTCGTAACCGAACCACTCGCGGTATGCGGAGGGATATTCATAGCCTACCGATTCGTCAGCAAAAAATCTCAGAGCTTGATGTTTTTGTATTGCCCAAGTTACTTCTTCGTCAACGTAAGGCGCAACAAGTTGTGCGCCCCAGAAACCATGATCAGTGCGTATGAATCCCTCTACTGAAATATCGTGTAATAGGCACGCCAGGATAACTTTTTCATCCATCCCATTTTTCATGGCCAGGTTCGCGCTCTGCAGTAAGTGGGAAGGATTAGGAATTCTATAGCGGTAAAAATCTAACAGCGTTGGCTTTTTTGGCATAGGAGGTAAACGAGGATCATCCATTCCAGCTACTAATTTACCAGAGGGTGCTCCGCCTCCGCCGATTCTGCTGCCAGGCGGAGCCATAGATCGCTCACGGTCAGGTTCGCAAATTACCGGCTTACCAACATGATAGGGCAGACCTTCGATCATTACTCCTTCGAACGCCTCTGCACGTTGACTGAGAGTCATATCAGCTGTGAAGCTCGCTGCTGCGACCGCCGCCGCTCTATTCATGAATTTACGTCTGTCCATTCTCCCACCCTCATTCAACATGATTTACTCAGAAGTAGGTTATCTCGATGACAGGTTGGTGGCAATAAGTGATTTGCCTAAATTGAAATGCTCTTGGGTAAAACAAACTTGCTATCGGGCATCACTTCTTAATGGTGGATCCCTTAATTTTGTGGCGAATGACTAGAAGTAACTTAAATAATAAGCCGAAAATAATTCCAGATGCACCGAACAAGGCAGGTAGAACTATCATAGCTCCAAATGCCATAGCCGTGCCTGCATTGAGACCGACCGTAAAAAGATCAATGATCAACCCTCCAACGGCGTAAATTAACCCGAGTACAAATCCTCCCACGAAGAGCCACTTTGTAAATGCCCTACTATTCAAAAATAATCTCTCAAGGTTAGTGTCTGTATCGACAGGTCTAGTAGTTATCTTTTCGTTCGTTGATCTTGCCTATTGTTATGAATTACTCTCTAATTGCAAATGTTTTAAATCCTGTTTTTCGAGTAATCGTCAGGGTATTTCCTAAAAAGGCGTTTAAGGTTAATGACGGACGAAGTAAACACAGACGGTTCAATAAACAGAAATGAGGAAGAATTGGGATCGCGACACCATAGCAATTATCAGTCAGCCATCTCACGTACTCATATTGGTGCCGAGGACTGCGGTAAGTATTCGAACCCGGTGGAGTTTTCTTGGCGACAATTCTGGCAATCTTTCTTATATGAAAATATACCTCCAGGTATCTTCTCACCTATTCTAGCCTTGCTAATGGAACGTTCGATAACCCGAGCATGGTTTGTTTGCCAGAATCGTGGCCTTTGTCCCACCTCAACAAAATATAACTCTAGGGGTTTTATTATCTCAAGTTGGTTATTTTTNTTNCCNGGGTCTTGGCTTCTGACATCGGCCCTTGTTATCACAATATTTGGTCTAAACAATTCCTCGATAANTATCGATTCTTTCCTTGTGGTTATGTCTTTTGCCTGTTTATTTATGAGAAGGATTATTGTTTCAATCAAGTATGGGTATTTTAGACCTGAAATCTATGAAAAGTTATCCAAGCCTGCCCCAGAATGGGATGGAGATAAAACACGCAGGCAATTGGTAACTTGGGGGTGGTCAAAGCCTAGTGATTATCCTGGNTTAATTGAAGATGAGCTCACAATANCAATGGAGGAAAACGATGTTTCCCTTGAGGGNATATGCTTTGANTTAGACCANGAAACGGTCGATNTTTTTAAAGNAAAANGTAAAGATANAAGNTTCAAGGCGCAGACAGATTTTACAAAAGGTAATGAAGTTACAGCNGCATTTCTTCTTACCGAGCTNTTAAAATTNGCATATGAGAGAAATCCTCANTTAGAAAAATTGGGNTCAAANATGAAACTAATGACTGGGATTTTCGCTNTTAGCCTACCCNNAATCGTCATAACAGCCTCGNTAAGTTACGGGCAAGACTTTTTTGGAANAACTNCTACCAGTATCATCGTNGCNATCGGTACCATAATAGGTTTTTTTCTNTGNCATCAGCTTCTTTTATTTGGACTCTTGTGCCGNTTTGACTTNAAGAGAAGGANNTCCGNCATNGAGNTGATGGGCGANGCAATTGAAAATCCAGGTGTAGGACTCAGTCAGATTTATCCTGATGATGAAGCTCTTAAGGGTCAGGATCATTTATTGTTTATTAGTTTNGAAAAGAGGGCAAATGTCTTTGCTTGGACCATTACTCGACGCGTTTTAAAGTCATTCGGAGAGGCATTCTATAACCGGATTCAAGGTTACACCTCTATCTTATTCATGTTTTCTCTTGTTTGNGTCGGGATACTTAANCTTCTATTTTGGGGCGCCTTCGAGCACCATATATCGACNGTGGTGGCGCTTGTAACAATCGTTACNGGTATAGCANTNGTNAGTCTGCGAGCTATATTTTCTGCGATTGATCTTCAACGTTTNAGTGAGATGCATCGAGACCGTNTACGAAAAAAAATGTTTGTNNTNGAAGAGAAGGCCGCANATTTGGCNGGNNATAAAAGTGNCAGCNATGGGNNNTCGTCTTTTGTTCGTTCCCTGCTTCAGCAGGCNGATGAAACNTTAAGCTTTCANGANCTNACATATAANCCAGTCACNTTGCTCGGGTATCCGGCAAGNAGAAGTTTGATAGGTTCATTTCTTGGCATTTTGTTTACCGGACTTGTGTTAGCCTTGGANGGATTTTCGGGTTCAGGGATAGAATATAACGCGCTAGGTTGGTTTATATCNTAATGATTGGAATCAATTAAAATGAATATCGATCTCAATCTATTTTCAAAGAAATTTCTCATCAGAAGTTTACTACTGTTAGTTGCCAGCCTGAACAGTGTGATGCTGCTTGAGGCGCAAACCGATTCGGTTATCGGCAGTCGTCCTAATGTGATTTATATTCTAGCTGATGATCTCGGCATTGGTGATATAGAGCCCTTTGGTCAACGATACATCAAGACGCCAAATCTTAATCGGATTATGAATGAAGGAATGCGCTTATTACAGCACTATGCTGGAAATACGGTGTGCGCTCCTTCTCGAGCCTCACTTATGACTGGCCTACACTCAGGACATGCTCAAATTCGTG
>PBXX01000059.1 GCA_002727755.1 Gammaproteobacteria bacterium
TTTCTTTAAGCAATCTGCCTATGCGGGTTGGTGAATTCTATATTCTTGGAGGACTTGCTGATAAAAGCGGCTTGCTATGGTATGAGAGAAAGTTCAGCAAGCTTTTTCACGTAGAGGCTAATAAAGGGGTCGGACCTCTCACTATGGATTCTAAATGGACTATTAAGAAAAGTTAGTTTTATCTAAAAATATAGTCGTCAACCATTAATCGTGATGGCGCCGAGTCAGGCAATACACTATACGGATCTATACGCAAGACCCTTGGGAGATCGTTGAATCCCGTTACTTCAATGGTTTCCATGAACGCGTGGGTCATGTGGTCAGCATAAACCCCTTCTTCATTAACGAGAGATTCTTGGTTTTCTAGGTTTTCATCGGGCTGTTGGTCATCAAAATAAGCATAAATACTATAGTAATTTGAAGTCGCGTTCCCAACCCAAGGGGAAAGTTCTTGAAGCTCCTCAAATGGAACAATTTCGGCAATTTCCGCTCGGTTATTAATATCCTCAAGCTGTCGGTAAGCGATGATGTTCTCAATAAGCTCCTCGTTTAATCCAGGCAGTAATTCCATGGCTTCTCGGGTTGCCAGGTTAAGGTTTACCGTTCGAGCATTCCCATAAATGGTAAATGCAGCCTGTAAGTTAACCCCTTCAAACAGTTCTGCAAATCCGCGGATGTACAGAAGCTCCTCAACTGTATCTAGCTCGGGATTGTTCCTTGGAGAGTAACTTTGATCTAAGCCTCTATAATAATCGCTCTCTGCTCCGTTTAGTCCTTCTAAGTCATTTAAATCAGTCCAATCTGTCCANGCAGCGAGNAGGTCTTGAACCTCAGCAGGGNCGGCATCNTGACCCCCCAGTCGTTTTTCTATTAGTAACTGCATGTTTCGCCGAGGAATTCGGTTTATGTTAATTTTNCCAGCATGATCATAGATTCGCACNACAACATTTGAAGCCTTTGGATAATTCAANTTTAGTTCCTGCCCGTTGAAACGAAATGCTGGCGTTCTGATTTCTCCNTCTTCAGTTTCTTCGAGTTGCTCTCCTATCGGNCTTGGCATACGCTCTAAAAGAAGTTCCATTTCTGCGTGACTNACAGCACTTTGAATNGCAAGTCTCCCTATTGANGCATCTTGNTTGTTTGAAACNGTNATNGCNGATANNCGNACAGCNCCGGCCATAGCTGTCACCAAAACAGTCAGCAGTGCTGAGGTCCATAATACGATNATTANNACAGANCCTTTTTGATTGCNGCTCGACTTCATTTTCAACTCCTACAAATCTCGCAACTCTAACTCATTCGGCCGAATNCTTCGGTGTTCGTTGTTTCNNATTCTAGCCACAATCTCAAACTCGTCATCTTCCTCTGAAAAAGGGGTAAGCCTGATGTACACTGCAAGCGGTAAACTCAGGAGATCCTGAGCCTCCCAGCTATCGGTCCANATCTTATTCTGATCAAGATCTTCATACAGGTAGTTAAAATTGAGGCTATACTCAGGAAGCATNAGAATCGGTTCCGATTCCNCTAGTCGTAAAAACGGATTATCGCTAAAAGCTGGAGTAAGTCTCACATANACACCCTCTCCAGGAACCTCAAATAACTGCCAAGCAGTCAGNCCAGGCANNCGCTGTGGTGAAACTGTGGAAACCCAGCTCAGGTAGTCATTTTCGCCAGTAAAATAAATCTGCCTGCTAAGTGTATCTTCNTTAGTATAGCTATGCGGAAACGCACCATGAAGGGCGCGGTCAAGCTGCAAAATNGCTAAAGATTTATCTAAGTTNTCATCCAAGGAATTTGAACTTCGGTTCCAATCAGCCCCTACAATAAAAACACTTGTACTCAATAGTCCTAANAGNAGTGTAGTTAGCCCTAGTGCTAATAAAACTTCTATTAGAGTAAAACCGGTGTTCCTGCTAAATTTCGNATACAATTTCNAGACCTATCTNGGNAGGTTCAATCTAATCCATCGGCTNCCAAAAAATTGTTCTTCTCGGNTGTCATCGATAATTTGATACTGCTGAAGNGCGTTTATCATAGGCTCCGTTTTCCTCANCGGATCATCAAGGAGCTCTAAANCNCGAATTTCAAANNAATCGTGCTCGAGAATTNCCTCNACGTCTCTATACTCGTTTTGCAANAAAGCAAAGTTNGTCGCAGCACGAATTCGNGCTGCTCNGAGCAAATTCTCCTCTGATGNCCAAGATAACTGTTTGCTGCTACCNAACAGGGAGAATAATCCCCCAAGGATAAATCCCGAAATTGCTAGGGCAACTATTACCTCGAGCAAAGTAAAACCGCGCTGCTTTCTAGTACTCATGTTCGACTTCAACTTGTCCAGTAAAAGGATTGATTTGAATCCTGGCCTCTCTGTCTTCAAAGGTGAAGAAAATCGTACCTCCACTACTACCTCCTTCAGGATAGAAAGAAATTTCTATTTTTTCGTCCACCTCCGTTTCAACGTCGGTATTGTCCCGGTATCTGAGGGTTCCGTAACTAAATTCCCAATAACCTACCGCATTGGGTGACTTAGGACCCGATGCCTGGAGAATTGGCACTGCGTAAATTTCTATTGACGCCGATCTGCCTTGAACAACCGCGGCTCTTTTAGCAAAGTTCAAAAGAGAGGCCGCTTGACGTATTTGTGAATCGAAAGTTCTTGATTCGAAATTACCAACGTTGGGAAAAATTAAAACACTCGCTAAACCAATAATCGCTAAAACCAAAATGATCTCAAGGAGTGTGAACCCAGCATTACTGAAGTGAGAACACTTCGTAATATTCCTACTGGAGACCGATATCGGCGTCATCACCCTCACCACCGACCTCTCCGTCAGGACCATAAGAGAGTAATGTGAAACCCCTACCGCTGGATTCATAGACGTACTCGAACCCCCACGGATCCAAAGGCACCTCCCTTCGCAAATAAGGGCCATTCCAAGATGCTCTGCCATCGCTATTTTCTCTCAAACCTTCAAGAGAGTCTGGATATACGCCAACATCTAGTCGATGAGTATCAAGCGCTGCCTCCAAAGCCGCAATTTGTGACAGTGCTGCATCCCGCTGGGCACCAGCTTGCTGATTAAAGATATTTGGAGCCACCATCACTGCCAGCATTCCAATAATCGCCATAACCACTAATATTTCTATTAGGGTAAACCCTTTACATGTATGGAAGCCATGACCATAAAACCTCTGATAAGCCATAATTTTTATCCTCAAAAGTGTTAAGCAAACTCTATATTTGTAAGGCAACTCTAACTCAGATCATGGATTCNTCAAAAAGCTCTGACGCCAAATCAAACCGATCTAAAATATCTGAATACTGCGGGCCAGCTTGATCNTTTAAATNTATCACTTCTGGTCTNAGCACTATNAACAATTCCCTTCTTTCTTGATTATCCTGNTGGTAAGAAAATAAATTTCCCAACCCNGGAACTCGATTTAACAAAGGNACTCCGGTATTTAGCGCTTCAGTATCGGTCTGAATTAAGCCTCCCAGGACAATGTTATCCCCATTTTTAACAACAACTGTCGTAGTAATTTCTTGATTGTTGAATACCGGATTATTGTTGATGCCCGAAGCGCTATTATCGACTGAACGAAGAGTCTGGTTAATAATTAAATTAACCACACCATCTTCATTAATCTGCGGCGTTATTAAAAGCCCGATACCAGTATCCCGATATTGGATGTTAGTGGTAGATAAACCACCAGCACTTATCGATTCACCTGCCTCTACGGGAACTTCAGCTCCGATTTGAATTTCCCCTTCTTGATTATTTCCCACCGTCAGTGAAGGCCTAGCCAATAGTCTTACTTCATTATTCTGCGCGATCGCCTCTAAAGTAGCATCAACCCTCGCCGAGCCATCTATGAAACCTCTTGTAAACATTAAACCGTTTAGATTAGGAGCAAAATCGGTAGTTGTGTTGCTTGAGATAGGATTTAGTGTGTTTCCTGCAACTCGACTCCAATCAACACCAAACCGGGTATCATCCGTTAATGTGATCTGTGCAATGACCGCATTGACCATTACTTGNAAGGGAACAACATCCAATTGGCTAATAGTGGTCAGTAGTTGTCGATAATCCCTTGCCGTTGATCGAATTAAAAGGCTATTAGTCGCCTCATCCGCCACGATTTTTACTGTCAAGTTTGCGGAAACAGCGCCGTTCGCTGACGTCCCTCCTGTCGTTAGAGGTACTTGACCAGTCTCTGCAGTAGCAGTTTGACTAGCTTCTGCCGCCAAAGTATCTACAATATTTAAGGTATCACTGCGGCCGATGTTAGGCGGTGTAAGAGGATCATCCTCCTCTTCAAAAACTGTAGATAAAGTTTCTGCCAACTCTANCGCATCTAAGTTTTTTACCTTATACATAAATAGTTGTTCAACTTGCTCCTGACTGTCTGCATCAAGAATTTCAACCCATCGCGAAATTTCCTCGAACCCTCTACTTGCTGGAGCAGTTACTAATATGGCATTAATCCGTTCGATACCACGAACTTGATAAGCGGGACTCGCGCCCTCTATAAGTTCCAGAATTTCTACCAGTTCCTCTGCAACCTCCGGAGCATTTGCATTGCTCAGCTGATAAAGGTGTATTCCTTGATTTGAAAAAGGGTCTGCATCGATTAGCATTAGCAATTCGTTTGCTCGCTGTAAGAGAAAATCAGATGCTGTGATCATAAGTAGATCTCGGCTCCCGAGNTGGCTAACACTTCCCTCNGGCGCTAANAANGGNCCTAACGCNTCNACAGCNGTCTCTGTCGANACATAGGTTAATGGTGTGATTTGCATCACTTGGGAGTTTACCGTTTCGGCTGATGAGNCGGGCCCAATTATGTCAGCAGGTAGAGAGGAGTTAATCATACGAGCGTTGTACACNTCTCCCACACGCTCCAAGAAAATACCTGCATCCCTCGTTAATAAGCGAATTAACGGCCAGATATCNTCCCTTTGTAATGGTCTATCGGGCGAAGTTCTGATGCTGATTCGTTTATCTATCGAGGGGTCAATGAGTATCGAAATATCCAAAGACTCCGCTAGTTGTTCCAAAACAAGCCTCAAGTCCGCTTGCTCATAATTCAACTCGACTACATCTGGACCTTGGACATCNACCGGAGCAGGGACTTGCTCAGAAAAACCTGGATATGAAAAAGATAAGCCATCACGATTTATTTCTTCAATTAAATTCTGCTGTTNGACGAAATCAGTTGTAGGAATNACCGGAATTTCNGCTGAGTCGTTCGCNGATGACTCGCTGGANAATTCTTGATTCANCTCTGAGTCNATTTTAGGCGGAATCACTCTCTCTNNGCCTGTATCCAATATCATGCACGACTGCAATGNCGTAAATANAACACANAGAGTCAACTTGCCCAGCTCACATCTCGAAGCTTTCTTCTTATCGTTAACTTTTATCAAATTACTCTCCAAAGTCTAAAATTCCACTGTATTCATACTGAAAACTGCTGAAAGCATCGTGATTGTGATGCCCCCAACTGCTATCGCAAGAAAAATTATTAAGGCAGGCTGTAATGCTGAAACAATAGCCGACATTTGATTACGCACAAAATTGTCAAAGGTATCTGCTGTCTTNAGCAGTATNGAAGAAGTTCGACCCGATTCTTCTCCGACTGCAATTAACTGATGCAACAAAATTGGGAAAGCGCCAGTTTTCTCGAGCGAAAGACCCAGCCCGGCNCCCCCTCGAACATCTTCCTCTACNTGATCAAGGTGCTTNACTAAGAAAGAATTTAGGATTACTTCTTTAGAAACCCGCAATCCNCTTATNAAAGGGATACCNGCCCCNAAAAGAGCTCCCAATGTTCTAGAAAAAATTGCGCTTTCTTTNTATAANATNAGGGCTCCAATNAGTGGCANCGANAAGAGAAATTTGTCNTTCTGTAATTTGCTTCGATGTTCCTTATCCAAACGTTTCCAGAAAACAAAGGCTAGTATGNCTCCCAGCGANATAAACAGACCNTAGTTCTGNATGAAATCACTAACGTTGAGCAAAAAAAGTGCCGANGGTGGNACCTCGGAACCCGAGTCCTCNAACATGGCCGAAAATTGNGGCACAACNAANACCAGAAGAAGAACAACTGAAATTATTCCAGTTATGAGCANCACAGCGGGATAAATCATTGCAGAAATAATAGCCTGACGAGTTTTAGCGCTTGTTTCAAGGAATTCGGCCAAGTCAGGCAAGAGTTCATGTAATATCCCGCCCTCTTCACCAGCCCTGATAATATTGACGTACATTTTTGAGAAAACCGNAGGGTGGGCTTCCATAGCACTTGCNAGGCTCTTGCCCTCTTTCACGTCACNCAGCAGGTTAAGCACTAAATTTTTCATGGCCGTTGAGTCAGTGATACCGTCAAGAAGTCGAAGCGCTCTATCAAGAGGCACCCTGGCTTCTACTAGCGTACATAAGCCATTTGTGAAATCCATTAGGTCGTTGTTTGATATTTTCCTGCGGAGGCTCCCTTCATGNGTNTTTTTAGATNTTCCAATTTTAATAGGGGTCAGGTTCCTTTTNTTTANTACCCTGATAGCTTCTCTTTCAGATTCCGCATTGACCTGACCAACTTGTATCTTGCCTTGAGTATCAAATGCACGGTACTTAAAAAATGTTAAATTCATGCNGACCTCGTTACCCTAAAAACTTCCTCGGGNGTTGTAAGCCCAGCTTTTAATTTTTCTAAGGCGTCTTCTCTAAGAGTCTGCATACCCTCAGCAATTGCTTGGTCTCTAATAACGTTTGCATCAGCGTCGTTAGCTATATGGTGGCGAATCGCATCACTCATGAGCAAGAATTCATAAAGNCCGACTCTGCCCCGGTAGCCGGTGTTACCACAGCGCTCGCAACCAGTACCTCGCTTAATTTTCGGACAGATAACTTTTTCGATACCGAGAGCCGAAGCTTCGTCTTGATTTAAGTCAACNAACTCCGAGCAATCAGTGCAAACTCTTCTAACTAAGCGCTGCGCTTGGANGGCAATCACACTAGAACTAATTAAGTAACCCTCTACACCCATATCTTGTAATCGAGTAACGGCTCCGGCAGCGTCGTTTGTATGTAAGGTCGAAAAAACTAGATGCCCAGTAAGCGCAGACTCTATGGATATTTCAGCAGTCTCGTGATCGCGGATTTCTCCCACCATTAAGACGTCAGGGTCTTGGCGTACTATAGAGCGTAACCCCTTCGCAAAACTTAACCCGATTGAAGCATTTGCTTGGATTTGAGTTATCCCCTCTAACTGATACTCGACAGGGTCCTCTACGGTAATTATTTTCTGACGCTCACTACTAATCTTCTCCAGAGTAGCGTACAAAGTAGTGGTCTTACCTGATCCTGTTGGGCCTGTAATCAAAATCATTCCGTGTGGTTGTTTTATAATCCTCTGGTACTGGGCAAGAATTTTTTCAGGCATGCCCAACTCAGCCAAATCGACCGACGTATCCGACCTGTCAAGAATCCTCAATACGATTGATTCCCCATGGACACCCGGCAAAGTTGATACGCGCATGTCCAGGTTTTTACTTCCTACCTGATAATTTATTCGACCATCTTGAGGTAGGCGCTTCTCGCCAATATCAAGTTTTGCCATAAGTTTTAGGCGAGATGCGACCGCAGTATGAATGCGAACTGGCAGGCGTTCTATTCGTGTCATTATTCCGTCAACTCGACAACGGACATCTAAGTAGCCTTCATTAGGCTCAAAATGTATATCACTTGAATTTAAATCTAGTGAACGAGCAAATAGGTGATTAACTAATCTAATTATGGGTGCTTCCGATGCAAGGTCGGAAAGCCCCTCATCATCTTCAAATCCAGAAACGAACACCTCTGCTTCCTCACCCTCTATCTGCGGGGAAAGTTCAGCCCGCCAATATTTACTGAGCCTCCTTACCTCATCTGCTTCACCTACCTTAAAGCAAACAATCTGGCCAATGATGAAACGAACTTTAGAACGTACCTCTTCTTCAGGGATCTGACCGCAAATCAATGCTCCGCTTTCCTCAAAATCTTGAGACGGAGCTATCCCGCTTGGTTCCAATAACTGAGAAAAAATCGGCAATGTAATGGGAGCAAAACTCATTTTCTTATAGCCTAACGCTGGCTTTCCTCCTCACTGGTTAAACCTTCAGCTCGAGCAAAGCCAACAACGGTTATTTCTCCGGTGTACTGAGACCTTGTTCGATTGATGGAAAAGTCTTTAACGTAGAGCCTAGGAACAGAGTCGTCCAATCTTTCTAGGAACCCGATAGTATTGTTTGCACTGTCTGTCCGGAAAGACATTTCTTGGCTAATCATCAGCCACTCATTTGTTTCTAGTCGTTCCGCTAGACGAGTCGAACCAACTATAATTGAGGACTCCCTCGCGTAGCGGGACAAAAAACTCTGCAACTCTGCTTCAATTAAGGGGATAGTATCGCCAGAAAAAATCTGTTGCTCTAGTTGTGCTGCTCTTAGCTCTGCTTCAATTCGCCTTTCTCTCCAAGTTGACGAATTCTCTAACAGCCTCTGCTCTCGTTCAATATCCAATAGAACTGTCTCGATATTACGCTCTCTATCAGAGTAAATGGATTGAACGGCTGGCAAAACTGTTGTGCCTGCAAAAGCTAAAGCAACGATGATTGCTCCATAGGCTAAGTTCTTTTCTCGCTTGCTGAATTGCATTCTAAAGATCATCCCTCTGGAAAGTGCCTCACCATGTAAGCCTCAAAATTCACGAGACTCAATCGTAAGTCAATGTAATATCTTGTGTTGCTCGTTGCTCGAGAAAATAGTACCTCTGTGAAAAGCGGATCCTGCTCAAGTCTTTGCAAGATAGCTTGTGGATCTGAACTCGCTCCCTGCAGCTTAATAAGACCTTCAGACACCTCCATTGATGAGAGTCTCTCGGGGCTTAATACGTTTTGCAGGGTAAACATTGCCTGTCTCAATTGTTGCTCTGGAAAATCATTTAATGGCCCCCACTTTCTTTCGAAATTAACCACTGCTTGTTGATTCTCCCGCGCTTCCTGGGACATTATTCGAGTTGCTTCTAAGGATCTCGCTGCACTTCTAAATTTAATCGATTGCGATACAAATGGTGACACTGCTACGCACAGACAAGCTATTATCATAGCGACCACAAAACCCATTCTGCGACTCCTAGCTATCTTCTTCTTAGCTTCAATAGCACCAATTGGAAAGAATCCGAAATTACCCCCACCACTGGCTGTAAAAACCTTTTTAAGAGTTTGGCAACTATCAACTTCATGAACCGGCATCATTTGAAACTCTGAGATTGTTGCTTGCCATCGCTCACGCAACACATCCTGTGTTAAATCTTTTGCATACACTTGTTTCCAAACCTTCAGTTGGCCGTTTTCAAAAACCACAAGAGTTTCACTGATCTCATCCCGCTCTAATACTACGGATGATTTACCACTAAATTCCAACGCTAAGATTCGAGGTTTGACGATAGCTAGAAATAACCCTTGCCGTTTAAAGGATTCGAACAGTTTGTCCAGGGTTTCTTGCTCATGCCACAAGACGAGAGTTTCTGATTCAACCTGTGCCTTCGCAGAGTCAAACGCTATCGCTATAGGCCTTTCAAAAGAGGGTAAAGTATCCTCCACTTGCAGCCTTAGCGCTGAGATCAAACTTTCTTTCGGAAGATCAGGCAAAACATGGCTAGTGGCTAAAAAGTGTGTCGAAGGCAAAAGCAGCTGAATCGATAGCTGCTCTTTCTTGTGTCGAAGTAATTCTCTAGTTTTGGCTGCTAGTTCATCTGGATTAAAAATATCACTAAGTTGTTTTGACTCATCAGACTCAAGAAGATGAAGTCTTCGATTAAATATTGCTAGGGTGACATCTACNGGTTTTAACAACTCCCTCTGAGCATGATTAACGGTCCTAGGCTGGAAACGTTTGGGTACTAAATCCCTAATTTGGACGGGGAGGCTATCCATTGTATCTAATATTCCATCTGAGAATTCACATCGATCGCCAAACATAGTCTTATGGACACCGATATTTTTAAAAATTAAACAACTTAGACGAATATCACTGGGAAATAGTTTGGATGCGCGTTATGCGTTTAACGCATGCTTGATAGGGTTTCTTGCATGCCGTTTTGGATTTAAAAGGCAGGNTCANAATGGTTGAAGTTGTAGGACCANCCCTGCCGTTTNTATGNGTATTGCATTNCTAANGAAAAGTTTTGAGGAGCAGCCGACTTAGTCCCCTGAGCCAGCCATGGCAATCCTTTCTTTTTCTACAAGAAAATCAACGATTTCGAGCATTTCTTGCTGTGTNCTCACATTTTCCCCGGTCGCGACAAGGTATTTGCCATTTACAATCATGTTTGGTGTAGAACGGATTCCATAGTCACTCATTCTCTTTTCAGCCTGATTTACTTTGGTTCTGACCGAAAATGAATTAAACGCGCTATCAAAATCAGATTGACTGATGCCGTGCTGCGCAAAAAGTTCGGCAATTTGATCCTCGTTCTGCAGCATATTNCGCTCAACGTTGATCGCGTTNAAAATGTGCTCATGAAGGACATTTACTGAATTAAGGGCTTCAGCTGCATAGTAAACCTGAGCGTGCACCTTCATTAAGCCNTTCCAGAGGGCAGGAAACCTTACAAAATCAACGTCATCAGGTTTATTTGCCTCCCAATCGGCAATCAAAGGCTCNAATCGAAAACAGTGGGAGCAGCCGTACCAGAAGGCCTCAATGACCTCCACCTTTGACGAATCCTTGGTATTAACCGGGTTAGCGATTTCCTGGTAGTGGGTGCCTGCGACAAAGCGCTCAATTTGGGCATGGCTAAGCGCGCCAAAAATCAAAAAAACAAAGAGCAAAGTAGTCTGTGAAATTTTCTTAAATAGCTGTATCTCAGTCACGTAAGCACTCCATATTGTTCTCAATAAGCCAAGGTTGATTTGAANTTATCACAACCGNAATTCTAATGTCATCTNAAAAGNTGATGTCCAAACCCCAAGACATTAATCAGTGAAGNCCAGAAACNTAGTTTGCCAAGGCCGAAAGTTCGGCNTCTGTAAGCCTTTCCACAACCGAGCGCATCATTGCGCTCGAATCATTTTGCCGCTCGCCAGCTCGAAAAGCCTTTAACTGCATCAATGTGTATTCCGGGTGTTGCCCACTCAAAGATGGAAAGCCAGCTGGACCATTGCCTCCACCAGTAGGTGAATGACAAGCTGAACATGCAGCAACTGATAGTTCCTTTACCCCTGCTCGATATATCCTCTCGCCTAACTCTAATGTATCAAGGTTTACTCCCAAGAGGGCAACCTCTTGAGAGGAAAACCATGCGGCAATGTCCATCATATCTTGCTCAGATAACGCNGCAACCATAGCAGACATCGTTGCATTTGCCCGAGCGCCAGACTTGTAATCCTGCAGTTGTTTAACAATATAGTTATAGTTTTGACCGGCGATTTTAGGGTTTACCGATAAATCACTATTCCCATCCACGCCATGGCAGGTGGCGCAAAGCGCTGATTTCGCCTGGCCTGCTGCAGGGTCACCCTGCGCATTAAGCAAAGGTCCTCCAAGCGCTAAGAAAAGTGAAGTTAAAATTGAAACACAAAGCTTATTCATGATAATTCCCAAAAAATACTTTAAATCTATCGATTAAAAAGTTAAACGTTTCGTATGGANTTTTTAGATCTTCCANCGTTTAAGTTCTTTAACAGGATTTTTTCCGAGAGTAATATTATAAACTATTTTCAAAAATGACTCTAATGCCGCTTTTTTCGGATTAACGCGGCAAAATTTGATATGGATTTTATTCAAACTCAATTCGCGACAAGTGCGTCAACCTTATCTGAATGCCCAGCAGACAGTTCTGCAGAAGTAGCATTTGCGGGGCGATCGAATGCTGGCAAATCAAGTGCAATTAATTGCCTCTGTTCCCAGCCCTCACTGGCACGAACCAGTAAAACACCCGGACGTACCCAGCTAATCAATTTTTTTTCAATAGAACCTGCCAAATATCTCGTTGATCTTCCCGGTTATGGGTTTGCTAAGGTACCACTTAAAGTTAAACAAACATGGCAAAATGAATTGGAAAAATACTTAAGTGCGAGAAAGCCCTTAGTCGGATTAATTCTCTTGACTGATATAAGACATCCTCTTAAAGAGCATGACTTGGTAATGGTAGACTGGGCGGTACAATCTAGTTTACCGCTGCACTTACTTTTAACTAAGTGCGATAAACTTAAAAAGGGTGCTGCAAAAAATACACTTCTTAAAGTCCGCGAAAGAACAGAAATTTTCCCCAAAGTGTCGACACAACTGTTTTCTTCGCTTAAATCTACGGGAGTAAAAGAAACTAAAGACCTTATTTCAACTTGGCTTACTAGCGCTTAGNCGCTCTCAGTGCGCTTGTTCCCAATTACTTCCAAGGCCGACNTCGNCAACTNAAGGGNCATCTATAGAAGCGGCACTCATCATCCTGAATCTTACACCGTCGCTAAGCAAATCCGCATCTTGCTCTTTCACCTCAAAAACTAACTCATCGTGTACTTGCAACAAAAGAAGGGCGTCAAGATCATTGCTTTGTAACCAACGATCAATATCAATCATTGCGAGTTTGATTATGTCAGCGGCAGATCCTTGCATCGGCGCATTGATAGCTGCTCTCTGGGCAGCCTTGCGGACCACGGCATTGCCCGAGTGGATATTAGGCACATACAGTCTCCTACCAAAAATAGTTTCAACGTACCCCTTTTCATCGGCAAAAGCTTGCGTCTCCTCCATAAAAGTTTTTACGCCAGGGTACTTTTCAAAGTAACGATCAACGTATTTCTGGGCCTCGCCTCGACTAACGCCTAACTGCTTTGCAAGACCGAAAGCACTCATGCCATAAATAAGACCGAAATTGATTGCTTTTGCGCTGCGCCTCTGTTCATTTTTTACATCNCTGAGTGGAANTCCAAAGACATCTGNCGCTGTTGCTTTGTGGACATCCTGCTCTTTCTCAAAAGCTGAAAGTAAGCCTTGGTCTTTTGATAAATGGGCCATTATTCGCAANTCAACCTGAGAGTAATCTGCCGCCAAAAGCTTGTAACCCTCTGTAGCGACAAATGCTTGCCGGACCCTTCTACCTTCTTTAGTTCTAATGGGGATATTTTGTAGATTAGGGTCTGTTGACGACAACCTTCCAGTGGCTGTCACAGCCTGTTGGAANGAGGAGTGAATCCTTCCGCTCGAATNATTCACCTCTAACGGNAANTTGTCAGTATAGGTTGATTTTAGCTTGCTTAATGATCGATGATCCAAGATAAACCTCGGCAACTCATACTCATCGGCAAGCTCTTGCAAGACCGGCTCTGCAGTCGAAGGTTGTCCCTTNGGGGTTTTTTTGAGGATAGGCAATTTCAATTTATCATAAAGTATCGATTGTAATTGTTTGGGGGAACCGATATTGAACTCCTCATCAGCAATCTCATGAATACGCTCTTGCAGGCTATCCAAACTTATTTTTAATTCNTCGCTTTGCTTTTCCAGAACCTCCCTATTCAAATTTATCCCGTTTCGCTCCATCCTATTTAGAACGCCAATTAGCGGCAGTTCAAAATATTTGTAAACGCCGTCCAATACCTGAGTCGCGGCGAGCTCCTTTTCTAAAAAATAAGATAGGCGGTGGATGTAGTCAGTTCTTTCATTCGCGAAAGCTGCAAGTTCTGTAACAGATAGTTCGCTTAGAGTAACTTTATTGCGTCCTTTTCCGAGAAGATCACTAAAATCAGGCAGAGTAACGTTTAGGTATTTTTTGGCGATGTCGTTAAGCTCATGCTTGGTTGCAACTGAATTGAGAACATACGAGGCCAGCAACACATCGGTCGTTACAGAGGACAGTTTGGTCGCATTAGCCTGTAACACATGACTAATAAACTTCATGTCGTAGCCGCATTTATTAATCTCTTTATTTTCTATAAGCGGCGTTATCTTATCCAAAACCACCTTAAGCTCGAGTTGCTTTGAGCTATCTTCGCAGAAGTGACCAACTGGTATGTAGCTAGCGTGACCAGGACCTGAACTGAGTCCAATTCCAATGATTTGCATATCAAGAAAGTGAGTGCCTTGCACCTCAATGTTTATACACAAACGGGAACTTTTATCTAACTCTTGTACTAAAGAGCTCAGCTGCTCAGTGTCTGTAACAACCGAATAATCGACCTCAGATACAGAAATTGCATCACTCCCAGTCGCAACTACCTGACTTTGTGCCTTTCCCATATCCTCAGATCGGTCGTTTAAATCAGAAATGCCGTAACTTTCCTCTAACTCGCGTATCCAAGATTTAAATTCCAACTCAGAGAACAACTCGTATAGTTTTTGATAGTCATCCTCCCTCTTAGACAGTTCAGAAATCGAGACATCCATATTTACATCTAATTTTATAGTCGCGAGTTCGTAGGAAAGCCTCAATTGCTCGATGTTTTCACGTAGCCGCTCACCGACCTTTCCAGCAATTGCCGACGCATTCGCAATTATTCCTTCCATTGAGTCATGTTCGACGAGCCATTTAACTGCTGTTTTAGGTCCCACGCCAGGTACCCCAGGAATATTGTCGGATTTATCACCCATTAGCGCGAGGTAATCAATAATTNGGTCAGGTTTCACTCCAAACTTTTTGAGAACACCCGCTTCATCAAGAATCTCACTTGTCATAGTGTTCATCAGAGTCACTCTAGAGTTAACAAGTTGGGCTAAATCTTTATCCCCAGTCGAGATTAGAGTATTAATTTTTTCCTTTGATGCCTGAAGAGAGAGGGTGCCGATTACGTCGTCCGCTTCAACCCCTTCTACAACAATCAGAGGAAGGCCCATTGCTAAAATAATTTCATGAATTGGCGCAATTTGACTACGCAAGTCGTCTGGCATAGGCGGACGATTTGATTTGTAATCAGCATAAAGATCGTTTCGAAAAGTTTTGCCTTTAGCATCGAATACAATCGCCACGTTACTGTGAGAACAATCCTTTAGTAGCGCTCGAATCATATTAATAACACCCTTCACAGCGCCTGTTGACTGACCTTTACTGTTGATCAAGGGAGGCAGTGCATGAAATGCCCTAAANAAGTAGGAAGATCCATCCACTAATATGAGCTCTTTAATTTTGTTTCCCTCCAATTCTGGGGAATAGAGATTTTGTTTTCAAAATGATTTAAAAAAATTTTCTAAGTTATTCGCAAACTACAACAAGGCATCAAAGTCGATCACGACCTCAACTCAACATACTCCCAAAAAATATTAACTTTACCAAAGTATAGCGACTGTCATAAAGGGTAAGTATATTAATAACGCTGATGAATTTCTTAATCAGAAGATGGCTAGTCTGCAGCTAATTTGCGGTGACAATCTTAAGTACTTTAACAAGGTCTCTTGATCTGTGAGGAGGACGCATCACCGCAACTAATTTGCCTTCCGGGTCAACGACAGATAAATGACTACTGTGGTCAATTGGACTGCCTCCCGACTTGCTATGGCCAGCATGCAACCGCTCTGTCTCGTTTTCAGGACCAACAGAGCGGTCACCAAAACCAACGAAAAAATTCCTGGCAAATTTTGTGAGCGCTTCAGGTCTGCCTGTTAAACCAATGAAATTGCGGTTGTATTTCGAAAGGTACTTTTTCATTTCTCGAAAGTCATCAACAGCTGGATCTACGGTTGTCATAATGACTTGTGGAGCGGGACCTAAATCTTCCGTCGACCAAAGCGAAGCAAACCTATCTAGTTCTGCCATTGTCAACGGGCAGATGTCTGGACAGGAAGTGAAGCCAAAAAAAACGATGCTCCACCGACCCTTCATATTTTCCAAGGTAAATCGGTTTGAGTACTGATCTAGCAGTTCAAAATCGTTTACCACGAAGGAATCTCTGAAATAAGTCGTACCAATCTCATCCAGCTGAGTAATGAGCTTTTGTTCAGAGCGCAAAACAAAGAGAGAACCAAGAATGATCGCAAGTGCAAGATAGACCCCTGCGAAAGAAAAGAGGGCCAGCTTTGTTGAAGGTGAAAATTTCACGAATGTAAGCTGTTTAAACCAGGTAGTGGTCCATCAATAGGGCTACAAACAAAAACGCTAAATACACGATTGAATAACGGAACGTATTCATTGCTGTCCGTGGTCCGGGCTTCATTAGTAGCATCCACGAGAAGAATTGAAAGCCCGCACCCAGCAACATGGCCACAGCCAAGTAGAAGCTTCCGCTCATACCAATAAAATAGGGCATGGAGCTGACTACAATTAAAAACCCCGTGTAAAAGATAATGTGCAGTTTAGTCACTTGCTCGCCATGAGTGACCGGTAGCATAGGCACTCCGCTTTTCTCGTACTCGTCTTTCCTGTGTATAGCGAGAGCCCAAAAATGCGGTGGCGTCCAAGCAAATATGATAATGACCAAGATCACAGCACCTGGATCAATGGTCCCCGTTACNGCNGACCACCCAAGTAGAGGCGGCATCGCACCGGCAAGCCCACCTATTACAATGTTTTGGGGCGTTGCATGTTTAAGATATCCGGTGTAGATAAACGCATATCCAACGAATGATGCGAGCGTTAACCATGCACACAACGGGTTGATCCACAACAGCAGAATGCTCATGCCTGAGAGACCGATAGCCGANGCGAAGATAATGGTTTGTTTGGGTCCAACTCTACCTTGGGGTAGCGGTCTGTTGTGAGTCCGCTTCATCTTCAGGTCTATATTGCGATCGATCAAGTGATTACAAACCGCCCCTGCCGCTGCGACTAATGCGATTCCAAGATTCCCCAATACAAGTGTGCTTATCGGAACCATTCCAGGAACAGCCAAAAACATTCCNACAACGGAGGTCAAGACCATNAGGAANACNACNCGAGGNTTGCACATCTCGTANTAGTCNCGCCAGCTGGCCCGTAAGTTNAGTATTAGTTCGGTCACAAGTAAATTGATCTACGCAATTATAGAAATNTCTCGCCAAATTTCACGTTCTGCGACTCTCAGCTTCTTTCACGAATNAAAGCGCGGGCATTCAAACANGAAACTTCNTTAATCTCAAGTAACGTCATTGCTTTTGACTCGGTTCATCCGAACGNAAGTCGGGAATAATTAACTAAAAGTGTCCANGCAAATTACACCTGACAAAAGGCTGTCAGAATTGCAGTTTTAAAGGCTGTAAATGCCACAATTACTTGCGATATAAGGGATTTTTCTATAGGATTCCGGTGCGTTNGAAATACCGTAATGATGCTGAAGTTAGAAAGCTCAATTACGAGTCAACTTTCATAACCTTTAAGACTAAATGATGCAAACTGAAAACACACTTCTAATGGACGCGAGNGAACTCTCGATGCAAAGTCCACAGGGTTTGTGTTCCAAATTTTTAAAAGGAAACTAGAATTATGGCTTTAGCGGTCGTGGTTGTTCTCCTAGTGGTAGGAACAGTAATTTTCCATTTCTCTCAGGCCTTCGACGGCCCTTGGTATTTCACCGAAATTGCAACAAATTGGGGNCTNATTGATTTCACGATCAATGTNACTTTCTGGGTGACCGGTGCNGCCTTCATAATTCTGAATCTTTTNATGGCTTGGTGCGTGTATAAATATCGGCATAGGCCTGGTCACAAAGCGGTATATGAGCCGGAAAATCACAAGTTAGAAATGAATTTAACCGTAATNACTACAATAGGTGTGGTTGCGATGCTCGCCCCTGGGCTTTTCGTTTGGGCGAATTTTGTTACTGTCCCCGAAGAAGCATTGCAATACGAAGTTTTGGGNTCACAGTGGCAATGGCAATTCCGCTATCCTGGCGCAGACGGGCAACTGGGNGCTGCTGATGTCTCGAATGTTACCGAGCAAAACCCGTTCGGCATTAATCCGCAAGATCCATATGGGCAAGACGACGTGGTAGTTAATGATCCGAACATGCGTTTAGCCGTAAATCAGCCCGTTCAAGCATTGCTGCGCTCNCATGACGTACTTCATAACTACACAGTNCCTCAATTNCGAGTAAAAATGGACCTAGTTCCCGGAATGGTTTCATACCTATGGTTTGATCCAACTAGGGAAGGGACTTATGACCTATTATGTGAAGAACTTTGCGGAATAGGCCACTACATTATGCGCGGATCAGTTACTGTNCAATCTCAAGAAGACTACGATGCCTGGATAGCCGCACAACCCACATTTGCAGAAACNCAAAACATCCCCGANCCAGACTTGGCTGCAGGACAGGCCGCCTATGCGATTTGCGCCACCTGTCATGGAGCGCAGGGCGAGGGCAACCCGCAATTAAACTCTCCAAANATAGCCGGCCAGCAAGCTTGGTATCTGGAAAGGCAATTGAAACATTTTAAGGAAGGCGCACGCGGTGGTGACGGTGATACAAACGGTGCTGCCATGGTGCCCATGGCGATGACTCTTGTGGATGATGAGGCGATTCGAAACGTTTCGGCTTACATTACCACATTCCCGGACGAGCCGAGCGAGCAAACAATAGCCGGAGATATTGCCAATGGCGCAGACATATACGACCGCAACTGTGCTGCTTGCCACCTAGATAATGGCGCTGGGACTTGGTATACAGATGCTCCGGCGCTCGCTGGAATGAGCGATTGGTACTTCGTAACGCAAATTAGCAATTTCATGGCCGGAATAAGAGGACTGCACCCCGCTGATGTTTACGGAGAGCAGATGGTCTCGATGGCTACCGCCATGTCTGACCTAGAGGAAATTAACGACGTAGCGGCCTACATCAATACATTAAGATAGAATCGTGAATGGCTTTAAAGATTTGTTTCTTTGTGGTCATGNAATAACGTTTGAAAAACGAGTTTAGGAGGAAATAATGGCGTACGTACCATTAGCGGATCAAGATCATGAAATGGAGATGCACCACCCACACAGTTTCGTGGAGAAGTATGTGTGGAGTCAAGATCATAAAGTCATCGCCATACAGTACGGAGGCCTTGCTGTATTCACAGGNATCGTGGGTCTAGTACTTTCACTACTTTTTCGGATGCAGCTTGGATTTCCAGATACAGCNTCNTTTATCGATCCAAATTTCTACTATCAGGCCGTNACTATGCACGGCATGATTATGGTCGTATATCTCCTNACAGCGCTGTTNCTTGGGGGCTTCGGTAACTATATGATCCCGCTCATGTGCGGAGCTCGGGATATGGTCTTTCCATTCCTAAATATGCTGTCTGTTTGGGTTTTCCTACTCTCCGTTATTATNCTCATGGCTAGTTTTTTTGTAAGCGGCGGTCCGACAGGGGGAGGTTGGACACTTTACCCACCACAAACAAATTTAGCCGGGACGCCCGGTCATGATATGGGCATTGTTTTGATGCTAGTNTCACTTGCGGTATTCATCGTAGCAGCGACGATGGGTGGGTTAAACTACGTGGTTACTGTCTTGCAGTATCGCTGCCGCGGTCTGACTATGATGAGACTGCCATTAACGGTGTGGGGCATTTTTGTTGCNACACTATTAGCCCTATTCGCGTTTCCAGCACTTCTAGTATCCGCAATTATGATGCTTTTTGATATCTTGCTGGGAACCAGCTTTTTTATGCCAGCCATTATCGAGTCCGGTTCCCCTCTGGATCATAACGGCGGATCCCCGATTCTTTTCCAGCACTTATTTTGGTTTTTTGGCCATCCTGAGGTCTATATAGTTGCGCTTCCTGCCTTCGGNCTGGTATCCGATGTACTGAGCGTCCATGCCCGAAAAAATATTTTTGGTTACCGCATGATGGTATGGGCAATAATTGCAATAGGCGGATTGAGCTTTATTGTATGGGCTCATCATATGTATGTAAGTGGGATGCACCCCTATTTTGGTTTCTTTTTTGCGACAACAACTCTAATAATTGCAGTGCCAACCGCTCTGAAAGTGTATAACTGGATCCTAACTCTCTGGGAAGGTGATATTCGACTGAATGCGCCAATGTATTTCGCGATAGGTTTTATTTTCACCTTTATCCATGGCGGAATAACCGGGCTGTTTTTGGGAAATGTAGTAATCGACTTACCACTTTCCGATTCCTACTTTGTTGTGGCTCATTTCCATATGGTGATGGGAGTNTCTCCAGTGCTTGTGGTCTTCGCCGCAATTTATCACTGGTATCCTAAAATAACTGGGCGCATGTTCCATGAAGGCATGGCCAAACTCCATTTTTGGTGCACTTTCCTAGGAACCTATGCTATTTACTTACCCATGCACTATCTGGGATTCTTAGGNGTGCCGCGACGCTATTATGCATTGGGTACTACCGACTTCATTCCAGCTTCTGCACAGGACTTGAATACAACAATCACAATAGCTGCGCTATTTGTCGGAGCGTCTCAATTGTTGTTCTTCATAAATGTCTTTTGGAGCCTGCGTAACGGACCTAAAGCCGATCCTAACCCATGGGGAGCTGCCTCGCTCGAATGGCAAACGCCAGATACACCGCCAGTTCATGGGAATTGGGGCGATTCTCTGCCAACAGTATACCGCTGGGCTTACGACTACAGCGTGCCGGGCGCAGAACAAGACTTTATTCCTCAGAACACTCCAGAGGAAGAAGGACCCACCATGAACGATGATGGTATGGACAAGGAGGCGTAGTCGGTTAGCTAATGAGTTTATTTAAGAACGTCACAGCTAAGCCCTGGGAGCGCAANGGAGTAATCGGTGGACTTGAGCCGGAAGGTGCCTTCGAGTCTCCGAACGAGAAAGTGGCATTGTCCATTTTCCTCGTGGTCGCNTCCGTTGTNTTCTCGCTGTTCACTGTTGGATACATTNTACGAATGGAGTTGCCAGACTGGCGCCCATTATCTGAACCTACCCANCTATGGTTCAATACCGCTTTGCTAGTATTGAGCAGTATATTGTTTCAGTGGGCGAGAAACATTACGAAAAACGATCAGGAAAAAAACATCCGAGTTGCCTTTTTTGGCGCCGGAGCTTTTGCAATATTGTTCATTGTCGGGCAGCTCATCACATGGGATAACCTGCAGAATGCGGGATACTTCTTAACTTCGAATCCTGCAAACTCTTTTTATTATCTTATGACCGGTTTGCATGCAATACATTTGCTAGGAGGACTTTGGGTTTGGAGTAAAAGTTCGATCAGATTGCTCTCGGGGGGAGAACCAAAAGATATTAAACTCAGCATAGAACTATGCACGCTTTACTGGCATTTCTTGCTGATTGTGTGGCTAGTGCTTTTTGCGCTTTTATCGAATACATAGAAGAATAACAGGAAATATNAATGAGCGAAGCAGAAGCAGTGAATGACAGTCCTGAAGGAATGACNGGATTAGTAGACGACTGGTCAGCAGACAGGCAGGCTTATCAGGTGCCTTGGGGAAAGGCCATGATGTGGATTTTCCTTGTGAGTGACACGTTTATTTTTTCTTGTTTTTTGGTGGGCTANTTAAATGTTAGATTAACAACCACAGCACCCTGGCCCCCGCAAAGCGAAATCTTTGCCCTNTCTTTCGGTGGTGGTGCCCCGATACCGCTTATNCTGATAGCNATCATGACNTTCATACTGATCACGAGCTCTGGAACNATGGCGCTGGCGGTTAACATGGGATATCGGAAAGATAAAGTAAAGGCATTCTGGCTAATCTGCATAACGGCNGCCTTTGGTGCTTCGTTTGTTGGTATGCANATGTTCGAGTGGTCTAAGTTAATCNTAGATGAGGGTGTTAGGCCATGGGGTAATCCATTCGGAGCCCCTCAATTTGGATCTATATTTTTTATGGTGACCGGTTTTCATGGGCTTCATGTAACCGGCGGTGTAATTTATTTACTCTGGGTTGCCTTCAGGGTTAAACGCGGATACTACGACAACAAGGGTTTTGAAATAATTGAAATTGCCGGTTTATACTGGCACTTCGTTGACTTGGTGTGGGTATTCATATTTGCATTTTTCTATCTACTTTAGAGGTAATTACTAATGAGTTCTGCTGAAGGACAACAGCATCCGCTGGGCATTTATTATAAGATTTGGATACTCCTCTTCGTACTTAGTGGTTTCTCTTATGCGGTAGACTACTTTAATGTACAGGGCGGTATGAGATGGGCTCTAGTAATTTTATTTATGTTCCTAAAAGCCGGATTCATTGTNGCTATTTTTATGCATGTAGTTTGGGAGCGNNTAGCCTTAGTTCTCACCATACTCGGCCCACCCAGCGTTTTGCTAGTTTTGATTGGACTGATGACTGTCGAGGGAAAGTATGCTGAGGAAGCCCGCTTCAACTATATGGGGCATGACCGAAATGCCGTTGCACTNGGCCCTTCAGACATTCATGGTGAAGGCGGTGAACACGGAAGCGGTGATCATCAAGAAGATAGTCATTAGCTTTTAGTTTATTTAGATAGAAAAGGGCGCTCNATTAAAGTGCCCTTTTTTATTTTAGCGAAAAAATATAGGCTATCCTGCCAGTTTTTTAATAATTTCCTTTGTATTCGGTCTCACACCTCGCCATAAAAAGAAAGATTCAGCGGCTTGCTCCACCAACATCCCAAGCCCATCGGAAACATGAGCCGCACCGTTAGCTTTTGCCCAACGAACGAACGCAGTGTCACCACTTGAATAATACATGTCATAACAGAATGAGCCTTTCCTAAGATTNGACGCTNTTAACNGTGGAACATCATCGATTAGNCCTATTGATGTCCCGTTGATGATGAGATCAAAGTCACCNTCTAAATTTTGATATGAGCAGGCTTNTATTTTTAAAACTTTATCAAATTTCTGCTTTAAAGCTTCNGCTTTAGAAACTGTGCGGTTCGCAATAGTAATTGACGCAGGCTCTTCATCAATAAGTGAAATTAGAGCACCTCGGATAGCTCCTCCTGCACCGAGCAATAGAAGGTCTTTTCCCTTAATCTGAGTGTTTTTATTTAATTTAATATCAGCGATCAAACCGGGACCGTCAGTATTTGCTGCGCAAATCTGCCCGTCACCATTTAAATAAAGCGTATTAGCTGCCTCTGCACTCTTGGAAACGGAGTCAAGATGTTTGGCAATTTTGCATGCTCTGTGTTTATGGGGCAAAGTGACATTTAAACCAGATCCACCCTTCTCAAAAAATTCGTTTACAAAATCATCAAAGTTTTCAGAACTCACTTTGTGAGCAACATATTTAATGTCCTCTCCAGTCTCAGCAGCAAAATTAGAGTGGATCAAAGG
>PBXX01000060.1 GCA_002727755.1 Gammaproteobacteria bacterium
CCCCAAATTTCAGCAAACTGGTCATCCACAATTTGTGACCGCTCATTTGACAAAATAGCTTTCTCATATTCGCCAACACGCAAATATATGTGTCCTGGCATATGGACCATGTGACCGGAAATAGGCAGAGAACCTTCTAGTTTCTGAGCAGCAGGCATAGCTAATTCTGGCTGATCGGAACCCTCCATTAAATGAATATACAGGTGGTTAGCACCGGGGTGATCGTGCTCCAAGGCCATTGCGGCCTCCAAAGCCGCTTTGCCTTCCGCAGTACCGGGCTTTGCCGAACCATCCGCCTCCCAGTAATCCCAGCGGGTCGTATTCATATAGGCCTCACCAAAAACCGTAGCGATATCGGCATCACCAGGGTATTTATCGTGGAGCTCGCGCATAGCGGCCAAAAACGCAAAATCCCTCTCTCGGTCATCGGGAACCGCATCCTTATTGTAAAGTACGTAAGTGGCGTTTATCAGGTCTCTCTCTAGTTGCGTGCCATTATCAGCCAGTTCCATTGCGCGGCGAATTGCCGCCAGTCCGGCCCCCTGAGGATCATCTGGTAAGCCTACATAGCGACTGTTCGGATTAGGCCCTGCTGCATGGGCTATACCCCAGTGCGGCATGGGACTGTCCGGGTCAAGCCTGGCTGCCTCTTGATACGAGGCGATAGATTCCGGAAAATAAAACCCCCATGCCATTCGAATCCCCTGGTCGAAAAAGGCCTGGGCCTCCTCTGAATCCGTAGAGATTGGGCGGCTATAAGTACCTCCACCCGGAACAATAATGGCTAATGCTCCCTCATCTCCCTGAGCGTAAGCCTTTGAAAATACATTAATTAATAAAAACGTAGCGCCAAATAGTGCTATTAGTCTGCGCATCTACCCCACCTCACATTAAGAATTTAATCCACTTCCCCACTTTATTGGATGTTTTCCGCAAATTGGAGAACTTTAAAAATAGGTAATGAGTATACCCCTAATCATGTCGGTCATCCTAGTTTGTTTGGTAAATTGCAAAAACAACTGAGTAGGAGTAGGTTTGGGAAACCGTGAACTGGAATGATTCGAAATGCTATCCTTCAAATTAATTCGTTGTCTTCTTATATTGGTGTTCGGGTTATCGTTAGCGGAGCAATCGATAGCCCAACAAGAGGCCGAAGCTTATTCCGGGGTTACTGAATCGCGCTTGATGTTTCAAGAAAATTGCGCAGTTTGCCACGGAGAAAGCTTNGAGGGCACGGGTCAAGGATCACCGCTTNGGGGCANCNTAATTCATGGGGAGTCGATAGAAGCAATCGTCACTAGCATAACCAACGGGTATGAAGTTCAAGGCATGCCAAGTTGGCGAGACATCTTCANCCCGACTGAAATCCGNGGCTTGGCCATGTACTTGATGGAAACTCGAAATAATGTTGGNTANNTCACCTCGAANTATGANACAGATTTCACTTTACCTGACGAGGTTTTCGAAACCTCTTTGCACGANTTTANTCTAGAAATTATCGCTGAAGATTTAGACCCACTCCCCTTTTCAATTGAACCAATGCCAAACGGTGACATTCTCGTCACCGAAAAAACTAAGGGGGTACGAATCATTCGTCAGGATGGTGAAAGGTCCGATCTAATCCAAGGGACTCCCACAGCTTTTGATGACATCTACAGACTAGAATCCCGAATTGATATCGAGAGGGGTATGGGCTGGTTATTTGATATCAAACTTCACCCAAATTATGTTGAGAATGGCTGGATCTACCTTTATCACAGCCACCGCTGCACAGACTGCAATGAAGCAAGTCGTCGAGAGGAAAGACCTGTTTCCATGAATAGACTNGTCAGAGGCAGATTGGATGGCATTAACTGGATAGATCAAGAGGTAATTTGGCAGGCGCCCATAGAAGATTATTTTTTTGCTGGGGATGTTGGTGCTGGCGGCCGTATCACATTTGACAATAGGGGCCATGTATACTTTTCAATTGGTATGAAATGCAGCGGACAAGGGGGAGGCATTCAAAATCTAGCTACACCATGCGGCAAGATTCATCGAGTTAATGATGACGGATCTATTCCTGCAGACAATCCATATTTCGGCGTTGAAAATGTTTATGAAAGCATCTACACCTATGGCCATCGAAGTCCACAGGGGCTTGAATATGACCACAGCAACGGGGAGCTTTGGGGAAGCGAACACGGCCCACGGGGGGGCGATGAAATTAACCGATTGCTTCCTGCGGAAAATTATGGGTGGCCCCTCTATTCGACAGGTTTGCACTACGACGGGAGTCGAGTGAATGGACTGGATCTCGGGATTGCTTTTGAGCTATCCGACATAATACAACCGGTGGTGGATATGACACCGTCTCCCGCTGTTTCTAGTTTCATGATAAGTCAAAGCGAGAAATTTCCTAATTGGAAGGGTGACTTCATTGTTGGATCCCTAAAATCGCGAAGCTTATTTCGTATCGATATCGAGAATAACCGCTTCGTCGAGACAGAGACTTTGTTCGAGGGCATAGGGCGCATTCGAGATGTGGAGATGGGTTTAGATGGAACTATCTATCTGCTCTTTGAGCATGGTGAAGGTGGCAAGATCGTCTCACTAGTCCCTAACAATCAGGCTGAAGAATGAAGAAATATAACTTGAAGGTATTCATAGATTACATCTGACCATGGTGTTATCTCAGTACTGTAAGTATTGAAAAATTAAAAGTTCGTTATCCCATTAATGTCCAGTTGATCTATTTCCCCCTACACCCAGAAACACCAGAAGGGGGCATAACCCTAGAGGAATTATTCCCCGGTAGAAACCTAAATCCAATGAAAGAGAATATGAAGAGGTTGATGCGAGAGGCCGGTCTCGAATATGGAGAGCGGTCACATACATTCAATAGTCGCCTTGCTCAGGAATTGGGGAAATGGGCTGATACTCAAAATGAGAAGTCTGCGATACACGATTTAATTTATAGAGCTTACTTCGTCGAAGGCAAAAACATTAGCAATATGGATGAGTTGCTAAAAATTGCTGAAACAGCTGGCTTTGATAGGACGCGCGCGAAAGAGATTCTGGAAAAACGATCGTTCAAACTCATTGTAGATGAGGATTGGAAAAAAAGCCGAGAACTTGGCATTACAGGTGTTCCGACTTTTCAGAATAAACAACACTTGCTGGTTGGCTGTCAGCCCTATGAAATACTTGAGCATTTTGTTCACACTCCAACCAAATAATGACGAATTCAATTAACCCTAAACTCCCGTGATTTTCTTGTTCGTCTCTCGTCAAACAAGTTTACTCCCTCGACCTTCCCAAAACGGCTTTCGTAATTCTGTTTTCAGGATTTTATTGATCGGCGAGAGTGGCATTGGGTCAAGCCTGAACGTCACACTAACTGGACATTTGTAACTCGCAATCGCGCTTTTACAAAAATTAATAAGTTCCTCTTCCGTAGCTTTGCCCCCTTTATTCAGAGTCACTACAGCGTGAACGGCCTCGCCCCAAGTATCATGGGGAATTCCAATGACCGCACACTGGTGTATTGCAGGATGGTTTTCCAGTACGTTCTCAACTTCGATGGGGTAGACATTTTCACCACCCGACACAATCATATCTTTGACCCGTCCCTCTAGATAAAGGAATCCTTCCTCGTCCAAGTATCCAGCATCACCAGTATGATACCAACCTCCTTCAAGAGCCTCTTGGGTAGCGTCGGTTAACTTCCAATATCCCTTCATTATATTTGGTCCCTTTGCCAAAATTTGTCCAATTGTATTCGGAGGCACCTCGCGATCTTGGTCATCAGCAATGATCAGATCGACATGTTCAACCGATCGGCCCACAGAGCCTAATTTTTTAGAATTGGGCCCGGAAAGGACATGGTATTTTGAGTCTAGACTTGTCAGAACGGGTGAAGCTTCAGTCATACCGTAGGTTTGAAAGAACTCCGTTGTGGGAAATACTTCCAAAATTCGTCGGAGCAACGCATCAGATAGTGGTGCTGCTCCCGAAGCAAGCATTTTCAAGGAAGAAAGATCAAAAGAGCAAAATTCAGGATGATCTAAGATTAATTGATACATCGTGGGAACTAGCGTAGCCGAGTTGATTTTATATTTTTCAATAACGCCCAACAGTGCAGTGACATCAAATTTTGACAAAATAACGGCGTGGCCTGCAAGAACAGCACAACTAAAAACTCGAGAGCCTGCCGCCACATGAAATAGTGGTCCAACAATTACAAATGCCCAGTGCTGCTTCATACGATATAGAGGAATCGTACAATTTGTATTACACACTAGATTGTTATTAGTTAACATCACTCCTTTGGATCTGCCGGTTGTTCCACCCGTATAAAAGAAAATAACGACCTCATCCTCACTACTCGGAGATAATTCACAATATTCCTCTGAAGATATAATCGCTTTTACAGAGTCCTCATATGACAGTCCTTCCCCCGAGCGCAACATCTGACCGCTGTATATAGTTTCCTGTAAGCTTTCACATGACTTTGCCAAGCGTTTTCCATGTTCACNGAAGTTTTCATCTACAATTAAAAGCTTAGGAGCACANTCGTCGAGACACTCCTTCATCTCTCCAATAGAAAGTCTATGATTAATAGGAACAAAAACAGCACCAATTAAAGCTGGTGAGTAATATGTTTCGAAACAAACGTTGGAGTTTAACCCCAAGTAGGCGATCCTATCTCCTTGCTCCACTCCCAAGCGCCGAAATAGGGTTGCAGCTGCATGGCATCGCTCTTTAGTTTCCAACCACGTCCGCGTTACTCCTGAAAAGGTAACAGCAGGCTTATNNGGCCAACGTTCAGCGGTTCGTAACAGAAAACTACTGATCGAATTTCTTTTAACTTCTTCTGAACTCATCTTTCAGCTCACTTCAGGCCCGGCCACAATTTTATTGTCATGCAATTTCGCAATTTCTAAGCTGTCGAGTCGAAGAATCTCAGAGAGAATTTCGTCCGTGTGTTGCCCAAGGAGAGGTGCTGGTTCTGGAGGATGATGCTCAAAACTAGAAAACCGCATCGCCTGAGAAGGAGTCAAGTATTCCCCTACGCCAGGCTGATTGACAATCGAAAACATTGGATTCTCTACAGAACACTCTGGATCATTTCT
The DNA here is from genome assembly GCA_002727755.1 of Gammaproteobacteria bacterium. Lineage (GTDB taxonomy): Bacteria > Pseudomonadota > Gammaproteobacteria > Pseudomonadales > Pseudohongiellaceae > UBA9145. The sequence continues at coordinate 5,115 of PBXX01000060.1, forward strand.
TACAAGTTCCTCTACTTTTTGGTATCGCCCCCAGCAGACTCCAGCCTCATCCAAAGATTTCTTTGCATCTGCAAACCGTTTTTTCGCGAACCAAGGAGCAAAAATTTCACACAGTTTTTTTCGAGCANAGAAACGATCCCCTTCATTTGAAAAGTCTAGATCTAATTCTTCTTCAAGAGAGAGTATTTCATTTTCAGTTTGGGTTACTGTAACAATAGCATTCCATTGCTTTTGACTTATTCCAACAATCATGACACGACAACCGTCCTTTAAAGTAAAGTCATGTCCAAATGTACCAAAGATGTGGTTGCCAATGGCTTTTCTTCCCTCATCAGCTAACTGTGCCTCTGCGATGTAACCGAGGTGTCCCATAGTTGCCATGGCCACGTCTGCTAGCGCAATTTTAACAAACTGCCCCTCTGAAAATTTTGATCTGTGACGCTCTGCTGCCAATAGTGCTACCGCAATTTGCTGACCTGCGAGCACATCCCAAACAGGAAAAGGATTATTAATAGGCTTTTCACCCTCTCCAGTCAGATAGGGCAGGCCGATTCTACTATTAACCGTGTAGTCAACAGCACTTCCTCCTTTCCTATCTCCAGTGAGATTCACATAAATTAGGTCGTTTCGCTTTGCTCTTAAAATCTCATCGGAAAGGAAGCCTTTGGCAGGAAAATTAGTTACAAATAGTCCGTTATCCTCGCCCGGTTCTACGATTAGCCGTTGAACTAGTTCCCGACCCTCTTTATTTCTAAAATCAACAGCAATGGAACGTTTACCTTTATTGAGAGAATTCCAGTATAGACTTTTCCCTGTATCGCTTAATGGCCAGCGCTTATAGTCAATTCCTCCTCCTAGCTGGTCAAAGCGAATGACATCAGCACCCAGTTGGGCTAGTGTCATTCCACCAGAAGGAGCGGCAACGAACGCGCTGCCCTCAACAACTCGCATTCCTTTGAGTATCTTTTGCAATTACGATTCCTTTTTAGTCCTTGATGAGTAAATATCCATTGTTTATGACGATCTTATTTTGTTCCACCGATTTGCAACGAAAAGCTATCTCATTGCCATCTTGCCAGATTTCCGTGCGGATAGTTTCGCCAGGATAAACAGGGGCTGAGAATCGTAATCTCATCCTTACAAAACGACTGGGGTCATAATCACAACAGGTTTTGACTAACGCATGAGTCATAACTCCAAAGGTACATAGACCGTGAAGGATTGGTGCCTTAAATCCAGCGTTCTTGGCGACTGAAGGAGACGCGTGAAGTGGATTGAAGTCGCCAGATAGACGATAGATTAGAGCCTGCTGCGGTAGAGTCGGTAGTTCACAAACCTGATCTGGGTCGCTTGTTGGAATAGCATCTGGTTTAGTAGATGACGCCTTTCGCTGCCCCCCAAAACCACCATTACCGCGAGCAAGAATTGTCGTTATCAAGGTACAAATATCTGCACCAGTCGATAAATCACGAACTACTCTTTCTGAATTTATTAACGCACCTATCTTTTCTCCTTTATCCGTTACTTCGGTGACCCGAGTCGTTGCCTCAACTGTTCCCGAAGTAGGGATCGGATTGTGGAAGATGACCTCCTGTCCAGCGTGTAATACCCTAACCCAGTCAATACCAGTATCCTCTTCTTTTGCCCAGAACCCCGGGTGAGCCATAATTACGGACTGGCTCGGCAGCACCTTTAAGTCATCCTCATAAACAAATCTCAGACAATTTTCATCAAGTGGGTCAAGACCCATGCCGACACCTAGAGCATAAAGTATGCAATCTTTTTCGCTGTAAGTTTCTCGAACAGAACCAAAATCCCTATTCAATAACTTGTCCGGGTCAATAGCCATAATTTATTTTTTCTCTACATTGGATCCCAACTAAATATATCTCCAGATCTCTCAAGCGNAAAGAAATCTGACTTAAACGCCGGTATTACTCGATCTAGAACAGAGTCTGCTGTCCATCCCTCTTGTGTATGAGCAAAACGGATTGGTCGATTCTGGCTGAACAGGAATATTTCGTTGTTCCTGACTCCAAATATTTGCCCCGAGACTTCACTTGCCGCGTCGCTGCATAGTGCAATCGCAAGGGGAGCTATTTTTTCTGGAGTCATTTGCTGTATTTTTGCTACGCGCGCCTTTTCCTCATCTGTATTAGTTGGAATTGTTCCAATTAAACGACTCCAAGCAAATGGTGCAATACAGTTNGACCGGACACGAAAACGTCCCATGTCCAGTGCCATCGATTTNGAGAGGCCAACAATNCCTAGTTTTGCTGCNGAATAGTTGGCCTGACCAAAATTACCTATTAACCCTGACGTAGAAGTCATATTCACGAAACAACCACTAGTTTGAGCTCTAAAATGTGTAGCGGCAGCTCTGCTCACGTTAAATGTACCTTTTAAATGAACATTTATTACAGAGTCAAAATCTTTCTCAGTCATCTTATGGAAAATTGCGTCTCTTAAGTTTCCTGCATTATTTACGACACAATCTATTCGTCCGAAATAATTGACAGCAACATCTACTATTTCGTGTGCAGCGTCCCAGTCAGTGACACTTGCATAAGACGCTATCGCCTCACCACCCATAGCTTTGATTTGTTCAACAACTTCATCAGCCGGACTGCTATCAGCGCCTGAACCATCCTCTAATCCACCGAGGTCATTGACCACGACTTTTGCTCCATTTGCNGCCGCCATCATCGCAATACCTCGACCGATTCCCCGACCAGCGCCTGTAACAATCACGACCTTNTCCTGCAAAAGTGGTGTCGTCATCTGTTCCTCCTCTTCCAACTCATCAAAAGTTAATTAAAACCTTTTACGCGGTTTCTATTAGCTCTCGTGCAACTACTTTTAAAGCGAGAACTTCCTCGGCTCCTTCAAAAATTGAAAGTACTCGAGCGTCAACAAAATATCGTGATACTGCACTTTCTTCTGCATAGCCCATCCCTCCATGAATTTGCATAGCCTCACGCGTCAGCCATTCAGCCGCTCGGCAGCTAAACAATTTTACTAAGCTTGCCTCCATTTGGCCTTTACCTCTATCCAATAGATCAGCTACTGCATAGCTGAACTGTCTACAAGCGGTGATTGTGGACAACATCCTTGCTAATTTGATTTGAGTAAGCTGAAATTCACCTAAAGATTTTTCAAAAACNTTTCGTTCCTGAGAATAGCTCATAGCCTTTTCAAAAGCCGCCTGCATTAAACCAGTCGCNCGAGCTGCGGTTTGGATCCTACCACCAGAAAAACCTGCCATTGTGTAATAAAAACCTCTCCCTAAGCCAGCATTNCCCCCAACTAGATGCTCATTAGATACAAAAAAATCTTCGAAAAATAAATCAAAGGAATGCATACCCCTATAGCCAAGGGTTGCTATAGATTTGCCACTCAACTTACCGCCCTGAACTTGATGGTGTTCGAACTTATGTCCTGAAAAGGCTGGCTTCTCAATGAGGAACATGCTTAATCCTTTGTGGCCCAACGAGATATCCGGGTTAGTTCTAGCAAGGGTAACAATAAGTTCAGAGCGACCGGCGAAGGTACACCATGTCTTGCTCCCATTCAAAATCCAACCACCTTCAGCCGGGGTAGCTTTCAAGCTTACGGCAGCAACATCTGAACCTGTGTTTGGTTCAGTGATTGATATTGCACAAAGTGTTTCCCCCGAAGCTAATTTAGGCAGCCAAAATTGCTGCTGGNTCTCTGTGCCTCCCGCCAATAATGCTCTTGCAGCGATCTCTGGTCTAGTTATTAAACTCCCCGCAGCACCTAAAGATCCTCTAGACAACTCTTCGGTAACCACAATCATACCCAGACTATCCGACTTGTTATCCGGCTGGAGACCACCAAATTTTTCTGGTATGCAAGTTCCAAAACATCCCAGCTCAGACGCCGCCTCTATGATTTGTTCCGGAATATCTAAATCTTCTCGATGAATCTTTTCAGCAAGAGGCGCTACAATTTCATCAGAAAAACGATAAAAAGTGTCTCGCACTAATTCTTTTTCATCATCTAATCCCGAACGCAATCTATCAANCTTCTCATTAGTGATCAGAGAACCAAGTGCTGAAATAACGCTAGGTCGATTATGCTTCAAAACACTTCTATATTCAGCACTATTCTCTAGAGTGGTTAGTGACTCGAGCTCAANCCCACCAACATCAAGTGCAATTTTTTTCAATCGCCCCATAACATTGTCTAAAGTATCGCAGGTAAAAAGTAAGGCAAAAGCGGTTTCGTAAGAATTCTCAGTGCTTTNCTTACAATAATGAAGGAAACTTTTTGCAGCAGCTATCTCTGCTACNCTAAAAGCGATTTGGTAACTGGAAAATTGATAATCATCAAGGAGTTCAGANTCTAACTTTCCTTCTACGGTACATGATACTTTTAAACTAGTAAGCCCTTGAGACAGCATACCCTGGATGACTTCAAGCAATCTTCTAGCTGNATCGAGNTCTAACGCCGAATCACTTAGCATGTTTTTTTCTTTTACTTGCATGGAAATTTACAAAGAGAGTAAAAAAATCTATTAGATTGTTTAAATAGTTTCTCGTGACACCTCTTAGTCATATGGCCCGACGATAGATATTGAGCAAATATTTTGATGAGGAAAACCACCTAGATTATGGTTGAGGCCAAGCTTAGGCTCTGATAATTGTCTCGCGCCAGCTCTGCCATTTAATTGCAGATAGTTTTCATAAATCATACGCAGGCCGGACGCGCCAATTGGATGACCAAAGCATTTAAGACCACCATCTATCTGACAAGGAGTCTTTCCATCTGAATCGAAATTGCCGTCTAAAACTTCATTAACGCCTTTACCTTCCTCCGCTAATTGTAAATCTTCCATAGTGACAAGCTCTGTAATCGAAAAACAATCATGAACTTCGGTCATGGTTATCTCTTCCTTTGGTCTGCGAATACCAGCTTCATCATAGGCTCTTTGGGAGGCTATACGGGTCGTTTTTAGATAAGATCCATCCCAACTTTCGTGACTCGATTCAGTACCATTAGACACGGCCAACTGCAACGCCTTAACCGAAACAAGGTTTTCCTTACCCAAACTTTTTGCTAACTCCGGGGTCGTAACTATTGCACACGCAGACCCGTCACTGACCCCACAACAGTCGTACAAACCAATCGGCTCCGCGATATATGGGGCGTTGACAGCCTGATCTGAAGTTATCTCTCGTTGCAAATGAGCCTTGGGATTTTTTGCGCCATTCGCATGACTCTTAACCGACACATGAGCCATTGCTCTTTTTAGATCCTCTTTGTTAAGGTTGTGTTTAGCCCGATAGCCAGTAGCAAGTTGAGCAAATGCGCCGGGTGCNGACAAATTAGGCCAGTACATGTCATTCTCCAATCCTCTAGACCTTTGTGGCAATCCCCCGTAGCCAGTATCTTTTAACTTCTCCACACCAAGAGCTAGAGCTATATCGCAAGCACCAGAGGCTACCGCATAAACCGCACCCCTAAATGCTTCCGTACCTGTTGCACACATATTTTCTACTTTAGTAACAGGTATATAATTTAAGCGTAACGCAATTGCTAGAGGCATTGCTGACGCACCCACATTAAAAGCGTCAATACCGGCTCCAAACCAAGCNGCCTCAATTTGCCCTCGTTCAATGCCAGCATCTTGTATGCACTCCTCGAATGCCTCGACCATGAGTTCAGAGGGGCTTGATTCCCAACGTTCTCCAAATTTACTGCAGCCCATCCCAAGAATAACAACTTTATCTTTTATTCCGCTTGCCATCAGTCTTTACTCGCTCTTTACTTTTTAAAAATCTTAACAGATTCGATCCTTCAAACCTTTAATCAGGGTGTTAGGGTGTTCATGTCATTCTAACATTCAGTCTTCAATAACAGCTTTCCAAAAATACTTTCTAAACCCGCGNACAGAGTCGAACTGTCTTATACGAAAATGAACGGACACTCTGGANCCCGTTTCAATTTTACCTTCCTCAACTTCTGTAAAATCCATCATAATTTTACCGCCACCATCAAATNTTACCATGCCAAAGTACGCAGGGGGGTTCCAATCAAACGTTAATCTGTCAGCCGTCCAAGTGGCGACGGTACCAAGCTTATCAGCAAAGGTATAGTCATCTTGGCTATCTAGCGCATTACACTCTGGGTTAACACAATATTTTTCTCGAGGAATTTGCACTGTCCCGCAANCCCGACATTTGCCCCCGATAAAACCGGTGAGTAGATCNTTTCTTCGATTATAACCAGAGAGGTAGGTTTGCTTGTCGACTTCACCGCGCTTGCCGATATCTTTTTCAATTAAATTATTAAAACTGAGAAATTTATTATAGTTCATCTCTTCACGCCGATTAGCGAGCGCGGATTCANCACCTACAAATGGCTTATACTTTGATATNTCCTCTGTTGTCCTAAAAAGTATGGCATCACAGCCCTGACCAAAACCCAAAACTAAAATATATTCTCCGGGATCGGCCGTCTCCAAAGCTTTTGAGAACAAAACAATAGGCTGCGCCGCGCCTGCGACTCCTACACTGGATATTTGGTTATCTACAATAGCCTCTTGAGCAACTCCAAGCTTCTTTGCTATTGCTCCAGGTGCACGGGCCTGATCACTCGGAAGAACCAGGTGAGCTATTTCTTNGGATTTTATANTTGCTTTGCTTAGAAGCTTTTCCACAACAGGCGGAATGAGTTTTAAATATCCCTCATCTCTTATCCAACGCTCCTCCCAATCGTAATCGAAATCCGATTCTTCTCCTCGATAATGATCAACAAAGTCTACTGCCGAGGTTTCTACTCCAATACATTCTGCGATGACATTTTTATGACCGATAATCAATGCTCCCGCAGCGTCTCCCCAAAGCATCTCGGAACGAGAGCCTGCCTTGCTTCTTCGATGCTCNGAAGAAATCAGAAGGGCGTCGCTCTCAACGCCAGACTCGAGTAATGATATGAGTGATGATGTTGCTGATCTTTGAGANGCCCCAANATCCATAGTTCTAATGTTNCTTTGAAGATTTAAAGCCTCACTAACAACTACGGAATTTTGTCGATCTGTGAACGGGAAAGTCGTCGAAGCAAGGTATAAGGACTTGATTTCTNCAGGNCTNGAAGANGCCAAACAATTTTTTGCTGCTTCCACTGCCATTGTTATNGTGTCCTCATCCCAGTTACAAATAGCNCGTTCACCCTTTGCTAAAGAATTTAGACTGGCATCAAACCANGAATTTGCNNTAGCAATTGATTTTTTGTTNAATCTAGCACGAGGNACNTAAACGCCATGCGCTGAAACTCCAATCATAATNTACCTCTCAAATGGTCCTTCCAATCACGATTTTCATTACCTCCGAAGTACCACCATAAATTCTNCTCACTCTTGAGTCTACAAACAGCCGAGATATGGGATATTCATTCATGTAACCATAACCACCGAACAATTGAAGGCACGTATCAACAATCTTGTTGCCCGTTTCAGTTGTCCATAACTTGGCCATAGCTCCTTCATCTGGAGTTAGTTTGCCATCAATAATCTTAGCCAGGCACTGATCAATATATGCCCAGCCCACAGCCAAATCAGTTTTCATCTCCGCTAATTTAAACTGAGTGTTCTGGAATTCATAAATTTGCTTCCCGAAAGCGTTCCGCTGTTTAACATAGTCAACCGTTAATTCGTATGCCCGTTGTGCTTCTGCCAGCGCACGACAAGCAATCGTTATCCGCTCCCTGGGTAATTCATTCATCAGAACAGCAAAACCAGCGCCAGCCTTACCAAGAAGATTTGCCTTAGGAACTCTAACATCTGAAAAAAACATCTCTGACGTGTCCGCTGCCTTTTGGCCAATTTTTTCAAGATTTCTTCCTCTACTAAAGCCATCTCGATCAGTCTCAACAATAATAAGGCTTATACCTTTCGCCCCCGCTTTAGGATCTGTTGAGCATGCCAAGAGTACGAAATCACAATTCTGTCCGTTAGTGATAAACGTTTTCTGCCCATTGATTACATAGTCATCGCCTTNCTCAACAGCTGTTGTTCTAAGTGCCTTTAGATCGCTACCACAACCAGGTTCGGTCATACCGATAGCTGGTATCGCTTCACCTGTAACCATTTTTGGCAACCAGTGNCGCTTCTGCTCCTCGCTACCTCCNTGCAAGAGATAATAAGCAACAATATCTGAGGAAACTGAAAAACCGACACTTGCTCCCCCGATNGCAAACCCAACCTCTTCAGATAAGACCATATTGTANAGAAAATCTGCTCCAGGCCCTCCATATTCAGATGGGACGCCACAACAATGGAATCCGTTTTCACCTGCTTTCAGCCAAAATTCTTTTGGCAATCGGCCCTCTTTTTCCCACTGATCAATATAAGGCTCTAATTCCTCTCTGAAAAAGCGTCTAGCGCTCGCCCTAAAAAGTTCGTGGTCGCTGTTATATATCGCACGGCTGTGCATGAAAACGGTCCCCTGATCTCGACACTAAAAGATAGGCGATTCTATTCGAAACAACGCTGAATTGCGATGCGGAATAATTCACAAAAAGCGATCGCGAAAATTACAAAAGAATCGAAATTCAGGCAATCAAAGCTAAAGATTGATCTCACTTAAATTTAAAGCAATTTACCCCAATCAAAATTCGGATCAGCGACTGCAAAAAAATTGGGATTNAAAANGCTCGATTTCTGATTGTATTTGAGTACCCGAAAGTTGGCGTCGAAGATTTCCCCACCTGATCCGGCAAGCACGGCATGGGCAGCAGCTGTATCCCACTCACAGGTGGGGGTCTGCCTAGGATATAAATCTGCTTTTCCCTCAGCAAGCAGGCATATTTTTAGGGAGCTTCCCATGGTTACGACCTCGGTATCTCCTATTTCTTTAGAAATGTCTTTTACCAAATTATCTAGTGAATCGTTGCTGTGGCTTCGACTTGTCAAAACCTTAATAGAGCTGGAAGAGTTCTCCATTTTCCTNGCTTGAATTTCTTTAGTTATATCGTNCTGGTCCACCATCCACGCGCCAGATCCCTTTTTACCTAAATAAGTAACACCACTCACCGGGACATGAACTGCTCCCATTTCCGGAACACCATTTCGAATATGCGCGATATTTACNGTAAANTCACCGTTCCGCTTTATGAACTCTTTTGTTCCATCTAACGGGTCAACTAACCAATAATCTGTCCAGGATTCACGTTCTCTGTANGGAGGTTTTTCAGACTCTTCAGACAATATGGGGAAATTAACTGGTAATTTTTTCANCGCTCGAACAATTATTCTNTTTGCAAGTCGATCGGCTTTAGTGATGGGCGAATCGTCNTCTTTGTAATTTACCCTGAAATTACTGTTGTCTGAGTAAACAGAGAGTATCTCTGACCCAGCTTCTCTTATTATTTTTAATAAAATCNTAAGTTGGTCGTCATTCCACATAAACGAATAGCATTGCTAATGATTAATTTCTAGGCAAAATAATTTGCCTATTTGTAAATATAAACATGTTGCATTACTCTGCCATGGTTGCCAAGAGATAGTTAATGAAATTTAAAACCCCACCCTGGACAGAAATCGATACTGTAATNTTCGACATGGATGGAACCTTGTTGGACCTCCAATTTGATAACTACTTTTTCCTAGAGTTAATCCCAGAGACTTACGCAGAAATTAATTCCATCTCAANNGAGGAGTCACTCTCTATAGTTAAAAAACTNTATCAAGAAGTTCAAGGTACCCTCAAATGGTACTCGATTGACTACTGGACAGAGCAGTTAAAAATCGACATTCCTAGTTTAAAGCGTTCCGTAGTTAGCAAGATATCGATTCGGCCTAACGTAGAATTATTCTTGTCAAAACTGCAAAAACTCAACAAACGGCTTTTGCTAGTGACAAATGCGCACCCAAAAACTTTAAGTATCAAGGTGGAACATACAGGAATATTTGATTGCTTTGAGCAACTAATCAGCTCCCACACCCTTATGCTCGCAAAAGAAAATCCTGGTTTTTGGACACGTTTAAAAGCCNTCAAACCTTATGATCCTAACCGGACAATTCTGATCGATGACTCGATTCCAGTCCTCAGACAAGCAAAAATTGAGCATCTTAAATATTTGTGGGGAATAAAAACCCCAGATAGCCGGAGGAAGGGTCAGTTATCGTGTGAATTCCCTTTAATCGATGATTTCAAACAATGCTTTCCAAATCAAGCCACCGGATTCTGATATGACCAACTCAAGGAAAGTCTTTGAATTCGAGCGAATTCGAATAGATAAATGGTTGTGGGCAGCCAGATTCTTCAAGACTCGCGGAGTTGCAAAGCAAGCTATTGAGAGTGGTAAAGTTCAAGTAGATGGCCAGAGAACCAAACCAAGTAAGGAAATCGAGGTTGAGGCAATAATTACGGTNAANCAGGGCTTTGATGAGAAAACCATNATAGTTAAGTCACTNAGCGATCAGAGGCGGCCTTACTCAGAGGCAAAGCTTATGTTTGANGAAACAGATGAAAGTATTGAAAAGCGNCTGATTGCCTCAGAACAACGAAAAGCCCAGCCATCAATTTGGACATCATCCTCTAAGCCTAATAAGAAGCAGAGGCGCCTTATTCATGAATTTAAACAACGAAGTTGAACGAATTCGAGCTAGAGCGCTTAAGAGACACTGCAGACTGTTCCCAAGCCTAAGAGATATTTGACATAATGCCACTCCGTCTTAGATACAGAATAATTAAANAAGTTAAGTAATTCGAGACGATTAGGAGTTATTTTGGGCAATCAATTCAATGAATCANTCAAAAGATACCAACTAACAGNTTTTGATGATGATTGGGGAGCGCTNCAGAGGGGAATCGAGAAAGAAAGCCTGCGGGTAAAGTCTAATGGCANTATATCGCACTCTCCGCACCCAAACAGGCTTGGTTCAGCGCTNACTAACCCNTACATTACAACTGATTTTTCTGAGGCACTGCTGGAATTAATTACTCCAGTTTCACAAACCATNGACGGTTGTCTAAAAGAACTGGAAAATATCCATCGATACACGCAGCAAAATATAGAGAATGACGAAATACTTTGGGCTACTAGTATGCCNTGTCCACTGAGCGCAGATACAGAAATTCCCATCGCTCAATATGGGAAATCCAATATAGGCAAACTAAAAACTCTCTACCGACATGGCCTACACCATAGGTATGGTAGCCTNATGCAGGCAATAGCTGGGATTCATTATAATTTTTCAANGCCTGACTCATTTTGGGAGTCATATANACCTCTCTGTAAATTTAAAGGCTCAATTCAAGAATTTAAGACAGAGAAGTATCTTCACTTAATTCGTAACTTTCATCGATTTTCGTGGCTACTTTTGTACTTATTTGGCGCTTCACCAACCGCATGCAAATGCTTTGTAGAAGGGCGAGAGCATAATTTGTCAGAATTAGATGACTCAACTTTATTCAAACCTTTTGCAACCTGCTTAAGGATGGGTAATCTGGGTTACAAAAGCGAAGCTCAACAATCCCTTTTTGTTTGTTATAACGACCTTGAGACATACGTAGAGTGCCTGGGTGGGGCAATAAAAACCCCATACCCGGAATACGTAAAGATTGGTCATGAAAAAGACGGCAAGTATAAACAAATTAATACTAACCTACTCCAACTGGAGAACGAGTTTTATTCTACGATAAGACCCAAACGTAACGTCAAAAATGGAGAAAAACCTTTGGACGCGCTTACCAATCGCGGAATCGAATATGTTGAGGTAAGAGCACTTGATCTAGATCCATATTCTCCGGTGGGTATAAATAGAGAACAAATTCATTTCTTAGATTCGTTTTTACTCCACTGCCTATTGGCTGAAAGCCCCGATTGCAACAAAGATGAATTTTTTGAAGTAGGAAATAATTTAAATTTAGTTGTTAATAGGGGTAGAGAGGCAAATTTACGTCTCTCGAGTAAGGGCAAACAAAGAGTATTGCGTGAGTGGTCTATGGACATTATAAACGATATTAAACACAGCGCATTCATTTTGGATAAGGTTAACCAAAGCAACGAATATTCTCTTTCA
>PBXX01000061.1 GCA_002727755.1 Gammaproteobacteria bacterium
AGAGGCTTCTTGTCCTAACCTTGGAGAATGTTTTAGCAACGGGGCCGCGACCTTTATGATTATGGGAGATATCTGTACTCGACGGTGCCCCTTCTGTGACGTCGCTCATGGTAAACCACGCGCACTTGATAAAAATGAACCGATTGAGCTTGCCCAAGCTATAAAGGATATGCGGCTAAAGTATGTTGTGATCACTTCAGTAGACCGAGACGATTTGAAAGATAGTGGCGCCCAGCATTTTGCAAACTGCATCGCAGAAACACGTCGATTTAATCCTCAAATAAAAGTTGAAGTGTTAGTACCGGACTTTAGGGGGAGAATGAAAGTTGCTCTAGACGTCTTACAAGAGAGTTCGCTTGATGTGTTTAATCATAATTTAGAAACCGTGCCGCGGTTGTATAAGCAGGCTCGTCCTGGAGCAAGCTATGAATGGTCGCTCAAACTTCTTAAAGAATATAAGTCTCGAAGACCAGACGTAGTTACAAAATCCGGTTTAATGCTAGGTTTAGGCGAAGAGATTCCAGAGGTAGAAACAGTCCTTCAAGACTTGAGATCGCATGATGTTGATATGGTGACTCTTGGACAGTACTTGCAGCCCAGTAAAGACCATTTAAAAGTCGAGAGATTTTTGCATCCAGATGAATTTGAAAATCTGCGACTTTTTGCTGAAAAAATCGGATTCAAGCATGTGGCAAGCGGACCTTTGGTTCGCTCCTCTTATCACGCAGACAAGCAAGCTCATGGTGAAAACGTTTCCTGATTATTTTGATTGTAAAAATTACTTAGATGAATACGGCGATTACTAAAATTGGATTTTCTATCTCTGCTGCCGCAGTAGCCATCGCTATTATGATTTTAATGATAGGCAACCCGGCAACATTCGGAGCATATTCACTTTTGATTCGGGCTTGCTTATTAAATCTTGGGATATTCGCATGCTTTAGCGCACTGACTCCTTTTTTTTCATCTTATCTCAAAATAGATCGTAAAATTTTAGTGTTCTTCATTTTAGCTTCTTCTCTTCCTGCTTTTATATTTTTCCTATCAGTAGTTCCTTCAAAGGCAACTGATGAAATATATCTTGATCAACTAGACAGTAGCTTGCTAAGTGATCGTTCAAGTAATGGAATCATTGAAATAGGCTTTCAATATCCTATTTTTACGCCAACTATTTCATTAGTGAATCGCAATGCTTTTACTCGCGACGTGAATATTTTCTTACGTATTATAGATAGTGAACAGGAAGCGTCCTTGTTCAGAGCAGTTCGTTCGAGAGCTGACGATGAAAAGTTGAGCGTTGAATCAACGATAAGAGGAATGTTGAGCAACAACTCTCGTTATTTATTCAACCCTGTAAGGTTAGCACCTGGTCAGGCTATATCTGGGCGGCCTATTTTTATCATCACTAACTTGGAAGATGGAGCCAGTTTTACCGAAGCTCTAGGCAGTGGCCACACTGGGTATTTGGAGTTGCGTGACCGAGATGAAGGGAATTTGTTGGCGGATTTTAGATTAGCGCCAATTTAACAAGGTAATTCTTTGAGAATTTAAGTAACTGCTAACATTTTTAAAAAANTTTGGAGCTAAATNTGCAAAGCNTTCAANGTAACGCTTACNGNATNTGGTTTCTTTTTTGGNTNCCACTTTTCTCNCAAGGGGCGCCTGANTNGCAGGTTCCGTTAACTAGTTATGGGCATCCANATTTNCAGGGNATTTGGACGTCGGCATCAGTAACAACTNTAGAAAGAGATAAAGCTTTGGGGAAAACTCTTATTGTGGATGCTGAGGAAGCTAGACAGTTGGAACGCCAATCAGCACTCAATGTGCTTACGGAGGCCGATAGCGGTCCNAGTGATCCAGACAGACCCCCACCTGCTGACGGTGATACTGACGCCGGTTATAACGCATTTTGGATTGATCCTGGAACTAGACTGGCTGAAATAAATGGGGGTTTTCGGACTTCGTTTATAGTGGATCCTGATGACGGGCAAATACCCTATTCAGCCGCCGCAGGTATCGCTTTTTTTCAATATGGACAAGACTCTGGTTACGATGGTCCGGAACAAAGACCNCTTGGTGAGCGTTGTATGGTNGGATTTGGGTCNAGCGGTGGACCGCCTATGTTNCCCGTTCTGTATAACAATAATTACCAAATTGTTCAAAATGAGAATTACATACTGATTCTAGCTGANATGAATCATGATGCTAGGATTGTAAGATTAAACGNTGANCATAAAGATAATAGATTTAAACCTTGGTTGGGAGACTCTATCGGACATTGGGAGAGAAATACGCTGGTAGTAGAGACTATNAATTTTCATCCTCAACAGAGCTTCAGGTTTGCGATAAAACATAGTTTGTANCTTCCCCAAACTGCAAAGGTTATCGAGAGATTTACGCGGTCCGACCAGGATACAATTCTTTACGAATTTACTGTCGAGGACAGTAATGCGTACACACAATCGTGGTCGGCAGAAATCCCATTTAGGAAGACGGAAAGTCCCATGTATGAGTATGCTTGTCATGAGGGAAATTATGCTTTGCCGGGTATTCTAGGAGGCGCGCGCAGAGAAGAAGCCTCTAAATAAAGCTTGAAGACTCGGATTCCAGTACTCCCGAATGGATAGGGCGTTTACCTAGGTTCCTGTAGTTTGCGATCGCAAGTCCTGTGGCTACACTTGTGAATGGGTTATGCTCAATGACTTTTTCGGGGAACAGTTCGTCTAAAATATTTGTGATTGCTGGTATTAAGCACGAGCCTCCTGTGCGAATGACAGAGTCTATAGCCTCTGGAAGCAGATCGTTTTTATCTAACAAGTAATCGACTGCGAGTCTGAACTTCTCTAGTTGTACACTTATATGTTTCTCAAATTCGATTCTTGTAATTTCGGTGTTAATGTCTAGCTCTGGAATATCTAGCCTCGCTGACTCTTGCGAAGAGAGCGCTATCTTGAGGTCTCGTAAATGCTGAAACACCAAGTAACTATGGTTGTTTTTTATAAGATCATACAGCCGTCTGAATTTCACAGAGGCATTATCGCCATGATTCATTCGCTGTATTACCGGGGTAGTAAATTTGTTTTGATTAAGCATATAACTGATTGCCCAATTCAAAAGTAATTCTTCGTATTCCTCGAAAGGAAAAATCGTTTCAATCTCCCGATCTTCGCCATCACGAACCCAACGTTCTCCTTTACCTAACATGGGAAAAATTACCTTACGAAACATCTGTTGATCAATATGATCTCCTCCTAATCCAATTCCATGAGTGGCTACCACTTCAAAATCGTGCGCATTCCTTTTCAAAATACAGAGATCCAAGGTTCCACCACCAAAGTCAACTGTAAGCAAAGTTTCATCAATTGTTGTGGGGTTTTCATGAAGGTAGCTGAGAGAGGCTGCGATTGGCTCCGGATAGTATGTCTGATTTTTAAAGTCGGCATAAGTGTATGCTTCGGAAAGTAGATATATTGCCCGAGTATTATTGCTATTTTCTTGGGCGCCTTCGAAGTTTACTGGATGACCAATACAAGCATGAAATGTTGGTTCGTCATAGCTTAAACGTTCTTGTAGCAAATACGAAATGGCAGCTTTAATTCTAACGAGTAGCGGAGTAATGAGTGCAACTATTCTAAAGGCCTTATCAAAAACCATTAATTTAACTTCTTTATTACTTGCGAGAAGACGTTTTACGCCCCGAAATAATCTACCCTCTTGTCCCGAATCAATGAATGATTGACCATANACTTTCTCTGTATTTGCTTCCTCGGGCAAGCCATGATCACCGATTTGACCGGTACTAGAGCGTTGCTCTCCTAAAACTTCAGCGCTAAGCTCGACTGTCCTACCTGCNTTACTTTGNATATATGATTCGATAGCCCTTTGCCCAGTTTGAATTCTGTAATCTCTGTCGACATAGGTGGCTGATGGCATTATTAATGAATCATCCTCAAGTTTAACGAGATGTACTTTGCTGCCATCAAAAATCGCTGCCGCACTGTTACTGGTGCCGAAATCTATTCCGATTCCTAATTGATTGCTGGTTGTTTTATTGGATCTTCCTGATTCCTGTTGAGTCATAGCGATGGCAGAAGAATTCGGATTAGCTGGCCGAGGGGGTTAATAATTTTGTCTTAATGATATAGTAATTGTGACTGCCCAGCAAAAAGCAATGCGCTCGCATGGCTTGACTCTGCGGCTATTGAGCGGCTTTAGTTGAATAATCATGCAAGTTACCCTATGCTCGTCGAGTTTCGAAAGCGCTGTTCAAATAATTTTGAGTGTAAGATTTTATGTTTTTAATTAGTCGATCTCGAAAAGCAATGAAAAGTACCTTTATATACGCAGTTATCGTGTTATTGATGCCATTTTCATGCTTTGCCGGTACCATCGTTCGAGTCAGTACTAGTATAGGCGATTTTTCTGTTGAGCTATTTGATGATTCTGCTCCTATGACTGTTGAGAATTTCTTAAATTATGTGGGACGTAATGATTACAATGGAACTTATTTCCACAGAGTAGTCGATGATTTTGTTGCACAAGGTGGTGCATACCGTTTTCAACCATATGTTGGACCCGTCGATGTACCGACAGATCCACCCATAGCGAATGAATTCAACGTTTCTAACTCTCGCGGAACCATAGCGATGGCTAAATTAGATGGGAATCCAGATAGTGCGACTAATCAATGGTTCATAAACCTAGCGGATAATGTAAATCTAGACACACTTAATGGAGGATTCACAGTTTTTGGCTCAGTCTTGGGTGATGGGATGACTATCGTAGATGCAATTGACAATCAGCCGACTGTCGACCTGGGGTACAAGGCAGTGAGTGCACCCTACATAAAAACTGCTTACACCGATCCAACAGACTTCATATATATGAATGTCGAAGTGGTGACCCGATATAGTGGAGCTCCTAATATATTTGAAACTGAATCGGGATTGCTGATTACTTCAGTGGATGTGGATAATGGATCAGAGTTACTCAGTATGAATTTTAGTGCAGTTCAATCTGACGAGGACCTTGTTATTCAAGTTAATCAGGAAAGCGTGATGCGTCGACGAGGCCCAGTAGAAGGCGTGGCCACTTTTAGTTCCTCAAGTGGCGAGTTTCGAATTCCTGTTTTGGAAGTAAATTCCGGTGGAGGAGTAATTGTCGTTAGAAATGTGGTTTTTACTCTAACAAATAACAGCCCCGCCCAATTCACCTTAAAGTCTTTTGACCAGTAGGGTTTGTTGGTGTCTTAGTGGTTGATGCGTAAAATAACCAACTCAGCTCAAAGGTAAAAAGTATCAAACGATGTCATTAGTACGCGGAGAATTTTCATCCAGGTTTGGTTTTCTGATGGCGGCTTCTGGTTCAGCAGTNGGGCTAGGCAATATTTGGGGATTTCCAACAAATGCGGCGTCTAATGGAGGTGCAGCTTTTCTGTGTGCGTACCTTTTCTTAGCTTTTGCACTCGCNTATCCAGCATTAATGGCAGAGTTGATTATTGGNAGGGCAGCTCGCGCAAATGGAATTTCTGCTTTACAGTCAATNTCTTCGGGTAATAGNAGCCGATTAGCAGCATTCCTAGTTGGATTTGCTGGAATGATNACTGTTACGTTTATTTTGAGCTTTTATTCAATTGTGAGTGGTTGGATGATTGCTCACTTTTTTGACAGCATAGCAGAAATTTTCAACTTGATGACTATTTCAAATTGGTTAACTTCAGACGCTCCTCTGAGAAATTCTTTGTTCGTGATTTTATTTGTTCTGTTAACTGTCAAAATAATCAGCGCTGGAGTTAAAGACGGNATCGAAAAATGGGCNTCTCGACTAATGCCTTCACTTTTAATTTTGTTAATACTGCTGATTTTCTATGTTTTTTCACTTCCAGGGGCTATGGATGGTTTGCGGGTATATTTAGTGCCTGATTTTTCTCAATTGTCTGATCCCGCCTTATTGGTTGACGCCATGGGCCAGGCATTTTTCTCTCTCTCATTGGGTGTGGGAACAATGCTGATTTATGGTTCTTACATTAGTGACAAAGAGAATCTGCCTGCACTTGGGGGGCTGGTTGCCTTGCTAGATATCGGAATTGCAGTGATTGCAGGATTACTTATATTGCCTGCAATGTATGTTGCACTCTCTAATGGTGTTGAGATATTTGATTCCAATGGAGAATTTATTGCAGGGCCGGGTTTGATTGTTTCTGTTCTGCCTAATCTTTTTCAAACTATGGGTGCTGGTGGTATATTGGTATCTCTTGCATTCTTTTCATTGATGACGATTGCCTCGTTAACTTCGTCAATTTCAATGCTNGAAGTNCCTGTTTCTTATGCGATTGAATACCATGAAATTTCGCGGAAGAGGGCTTCTATTTGGATAGGAACGCTTGTTACTTTAATTTCGTTATTGATTGTATTTAACTTTGATCCGTTGTTTGATCAAGTTGTAAGCATAACAACAGAGTTGAGTCAGCCGTTGCTTGGATTAGCGTTTTGCATTTTTGCTGCGTGGGTTTGGCAGAGAGACGAAGTTCTCAAAGAAATAAAGAAAGGCAGCCCGAATGTTGAAAATAGCGTGTTCTGGAGAGTTTGGCCGTTTTATGTAAAATTCATTTGTCCAGTCGCTATTCTGATCGTCTATTTTCAATAGATTATCTTATCTCTTCAAGGGCCTGTAAAAACTCAGAAATTTCCTGTTGAGTGTTGTAATAATGGAGAGAAACCCGAGTAACGTCTCCGGTAAGTTCTGTTCCAAGGTCTAATTGAGAATTTTGTTGCTTACAAACTGAGACATTGATGTTTCTCTTTTTAAGCTCGTCTCTTAAAATTTTTGCATCAATATTACCTTTTGTGAAGGTAATAATGCTCGAACGATGACGCGATTTCTCAAGAACTTTTATATCTTTTAGTTCTGAAAGTCCTGCTATTAAGCTAGAAGATAGGCGACTTGTCCGTTCTTCAATTGCATTGATCCCTAATTTTGACAGATATTGAACCGCAGTCGATAGTCCGATCATTGCGGCTACATTTCTTTCATAGCATTCAAACATCCGTGCAGTCTTTACAAATTCATATGAATTTGAATCCCTCCATGAGGCTGAATACAAATCTAAAAAAATAGGCTCTAATGAATGAAGAATTTTATTGTTAACGAATAAAAAACCTGTCCCGCGAGGGCCTCTGAGGTATTTTCGTCCAGATCCACAAAGGAAGTCGCATTTCAGCTCCTTAGTATCTAGATTGATTTGTCCTGCCGATTGGCACGCATCAAGAAGAAATATGACATTGTTCTTTTTTGCAATTGCGCCAACATCCGGAGCTGGTTGTATGTCGCCTCTTTGACTTGCAATGTGAGTTAAAGCGATTAATTTTGTCTTCGATGTTATTGATTTTTCTAATTGATTAAGGGATACAACGCCGAACTCATCACAGGGTATTGTAATGATATCAAGTGATTTTCGCTTTGCGATATGAAGTAGGCCCAGATAATTGCTACCATATTCATTTTCGGCAGTAATTATTTGATCACCATGCGCCCATTTTATTGAATGAACTGCGAGTTCCCATGCCCGAGTAGAATTTTCTATAAATGCTATTTCTGATTCATCACAGTTTAATAAATCTGCAAATTCCACATAGAAACTGTTTAAAAGGTACTTAGCCTCTTCTGCTGCTTCATAGCCTCCAACTTCCTGCTCTCGCGTAAGATAATTAATTACAGCGTCGGTTACGCTTTGAGGGCTAAGTGAGCTGCCCGCATTGTTAAAATGGATCTTTGCACTACAGCCTGGCGTTTCTGATCTGATTTTTCCGATATCTAGGGTCTTTAGCATATTGCGTATGAGGCTAGGAATCCTATGACGATGTACTTTGGGTGGAGATTTTATGCTGGTGATATTAGCAAACAGTTGTGCTACGGTGCTACTCATGATGCTAAATGTAAAATATTTTCGGGAGCAACCAGGAGGTCATGATGAGTTTGAGGCAGAGAAGAATTGAGGAACTTCCCAATCTTCAAAGGCGAAGTTTCTTAAAGCGTGGAGCATTAATACAGTTTGGACTTGGTGTGGGAATGCTTTCGCATGGCTCTGCCTTCGCCCAAAATTCGGTGGCAGATACTGTAAAAGCTCTGACATTTGATGTCTTTGGAACAGTTGTTGATTGGAGAACATCGATAATTAGAGAAGGGCAAATTTTAGCTGCCAATAAAGGATTTGATCTAGACTGGGGCGAATTTGCTGAGAGATGGCGAGGGGGCTATGGGCCTGCGATGAATCGTGTCAGGACAGGAGAGCTACCATGGACAAAAATNGATGATCTNCATCGAATGATTCTCGANGAGCTCATAGACGAATACGAACTCGGTGAGCTGTCTGAATCTGAGCGAGAGGACTTTAATAGAGTATGGCATAGATTAATACCATGGCCGGATACAGTTGCTGGCTTGTATAAGTTGAAAACTAAGTACGTTATAACGACCTTGTCCAATGGAAATGTATCGTTGCTAACCAATATGGCGAAAAATGCCGGATTACCATGGGATGCTGTTCTTTCTGCTGAACTTGCNAAACATTACAAGCCAGATCCAGAGGCTTATTTGACAGCGGCTGAGCTGCTCAGCTTACCTCCAGAGCAGGTCATGATGGTAGCTGCTCACCCTGGAGATCTTCGAGCGGCAGCTCGAGCAGGTTTGCGAACCGCATATGTAATAAGGCCTCTNGANAGAGGTCCAGGTAGAGANGTAGAGAGAGATGAAGATGGCGAATTTGATTATGTCGCCACCAGCTTTGTTGATCTTGCTAATCAGCTCGGAGCATAATTTTNGTTTGTCATAACACTAGCGATTAATGTTTATTNTTGTTTAATAANTATCGATNNNGAAANTATAGGTAGGTAATTCAATTTATTAAAGCAGATTGAATGTTAAAGATTTATTTTGGTGCCTTTATATGAGATTAGAGTCTTGGTTTTATGGTTGTTGTCTGGTTACGTTAATGAGCTGTTCGGATGGTGAGCGTTTGGGGGAGAGTGCAGATACNCCTATGTTAGAGGTGTCTGCTTCTGATTTGATGATGCCTGACAATCCTTTTTTCAGAAATAGTCAGCTACAACTGAATTATCCAGAGTTTAATCTGATTAAGAATGAGCATTATCTGCCTGCCTTTGAGTATGGCATGACGGAACATCTCAGAGAAATTAAGGAAATAGCGGAACAAATAGACGATCCAGGATTTGAAAATACGATAGTCGCTCTTGAATTATCTGGACAAATCTATTCTAGGGTCGCTAGGGTTTTTTTCTCAATGTCGAGTGCTCACACAAATGATGAAATCCGAAAACTTGAACAAGATCTCGCGCCGAGGCTTGCGAGTCATGAAGANANTATTTATCTGAACCGCCAACTTTTTTNGCGAATTGAAAATTTATACCTGTCTCGTAANTCTCTCCAGTTGGATNCAGAAGCAAANCGTTTACTTGAACAAACTTACAAAAATTTCCAGCGGGCGGGGGCCGCATTAAATGAGGCAGATAAAGAGAAATTGAAGGAATTGAATGCCAAGTTAGCGATGTTGGAAACCCGTTTCTCTCAAAATATTTTAGATGAAGCTAACGATTTAGCAATTATCGTAGATTCTCGTGAGGAGCTCGTAGGATTAAGTGAAGGGAGAATTAATTCGGCAGCGCAAAGTGCTGAAAACAAAGGTCTCCCAGGTAAGTTTGTAATTCCATTGCTGAATACGAGTGGTCAGCCAGTGTTAACAAGCTTGCAAAATAGAGAACTGAGAGAGCGTATCCATAAAGCCTCATTATCTAGGGGAAACCGTGGTGGGGAATTTGATAATAGAGCTAATCTATCTTCGATACTTNAGCTTAGATCAGANAAAGCCCNACTGCTTGGTTTTGACAATCATGCTCACTATGTCGTCGATNATCAGACAGCACTTACCGTCGATGCNGTNAANCAGAGATTAGCNGAGCTTGCTGCTCCAGCNGCGAAGAATGTAANAAAAGAATCTCAAGAACTTCAACGGTTGATTGATGAGGAAGGAGGGGATTTTAAGCTTGAGGCTTGGGATTGGGAGTTTTATTCAGAACGATTAAGGAAAGAGCGATTTGATTTTGACGCNGGCCTGCTCAGAGATTATTTTGAGTTAGATAATGTACTGAAAAGGGGAGTATTTTACGCTGCTGAAAGGCTCTTTGGTATTAGCTTTNAAGAACGATTTGATTTGCCGGTTTACCAAGAAGATGTGCGGGTTTTTGAAGTTACAGATCANAATGGCNAANTTTTAGCATTATTNATCGCAGATTTTTATGCGCGTCCAAGCAAACGTGGAGGCGCGTGGATGAACGCNTATGTCGCGCAGAGTAAGTTAACTGGNGAGAAACCAGTGATTGCGAATCACTTGAATATTNCCAAACCAGGGCNCGGAGAGCCGACATTACTTACATTTGATGAAGTTACNACGATGTTNCATGAATTCGGGCACGCTCTTCACGGTATGTTTTCTCAAGTTCAATATCCATCTTTCTCGGGGACTAGAGTGCCAAGGGACTTTGTGGAATACCCAAGCCAAGTCAACGAAATGTGGGCTTCATGGCCAGAGGTTCTGCAAAATTATGCTCTGCATTATCTTTCGGGGGAGAANCTAGATGCAGAGATACTTGAAAAAGTGCTGGCCGCACAGTCATTTAACCAAGGATTCACGACCTCCGAATACTTAGCCGCGTCAATAATTGATCAGGCTTTTCATCAGCTCGAATCTCAAGAAATCCCGCTTGCTGATGANATTATGGCATTTGAGTTATCAGCACTTGAAGATGCTGGTTTAGCCATTTCAGCCGTNCCACCTCGATATAGGGCTACCTACTTTAATCACATCATGGGAGGTTACTCTGCTGGCTATTATTCATACATTTGGAGTGAAGTTTTAGACGCAGATACTGTTGAGTGGTTCAAGGAAAATGGAGGCCTGTTAAGGCAAAATGGCGAATATTTTAGAGAATCTGTGCTATCGCGTGGCGGCAGTCTGGATGCTATGCAAATGTATAACAATTTCCGGGGTAGAGAGGCTGAAATTCGTCCTCTTTTAAAACGNCGGGGATTGNTGTAGANGTTTCACTNCTCAGAATTAGTTGAGTATCTTCTCCCCACTAAGCTCTAAGACCAAAATATTTATCTCGTCCCATGGGTTNGAGAATGAGGCTCCCTTGATAGCTTTATCTATTTGCAAGGCTTTATCNAGCATTCTCCANATATGATTGCTAGAGAGTCTATTCAGCGCATTTGTNAATGCCTGNTTACGGTTGAAAAAAACTNTATTTGTTTGCAAAATNGAGTTCACCCGTTGGCCAGATTCTTTGCTAAGTACCATATTATTCAAAATTCTAAGTTCCCTNGTAAGGGCGTTTAGNACTAAGAGAGGGTAGGTACCCTCTTCTTTAAAATTAGCGATCATTTTTTGACAACGTTCTGCATCNCCATGCAGGGCAGTATCAATCAAATCATAAATGTCGAAGCGAGAATTATTAGCAACGACTTGCATTATCGTTTTTGTGTCNAAGGTAACTTGGGATTTTTCATCGAGATTGGCGAGCAATTTAAGTTTTTCTATTTCCTGTTTCGCNGCGAGTAANTTTCCTTCTACTCTCTCAGATAAGATTTGCAGAGCTTGGTTGTCGGCATTAATTCCGGAATTNCNTAGNTCTTGCGATAACCATTTAANTAANCCTTTATTATCGATTGGCCATACTTGTATTAGTGCCAGACGCGACTCATGCGCCCTGAACCACTTAGAGCTCAANACTGCCCGATCAATTTTTACGCNCGTTATTATTAAGACAAAGTCAGGGTTGTTGTTTATTAAAAAAGTATCNATGGCAGTTTTTTCGTCTTGCCCCAATTTCAATTTGTCTGCACTACCGTTTTTGCCAGTTACCTTATCAAGTCTAATTTCAATAATCTTNTTTGTAGAGAACAGTGAGAGATTATTTACGGAATTAGTGAACCGCTCGATACTAAAATCTGAATCAACGTTGAATACCTCTCTTTCTTCAAAACCATTTTTTCTAAAATGCTTCCTAACCAAATCTGCGGATTCTTGGACGAGAAGCGGTTCATCACCAGATATCCAAAACGTTGAATACTTGTTAGTGAGCAAGGTTTGAGGTAATTGTTCTGGTTTAACTTTCATGATTTAGTTGATAGCAGACTCGATACGTCTTATTACTTGAGATACTAAATCTTGGCGCATTTCAGAGCTGATAATGCGAATCTCTTCTTGGTTGCCTGTTATATTTTGGATATCTTCAAAAAAAATACGATCGACGAATAGCGCTTCTGGTTCAAACAAAAATGTTTGATTCTTCTTCAAGGCAACTTCAATTGAAAGACGCATCTCATATTGTGCTGCTCTGGCTCTTGAATTTATGGTAACGGGCCTGCTTGATATTTCCTCATTACCTACTATTAGTTCATGCTCCGCTTGTGCATTCGGTTCTTGGGATAAATCTGAAAGTACAGTCTGAACACCTGATACCTTAAGATCTCTTCGAAGCATCCGCGAGAATTCACTGCCTGGTTGCGCTAATTGCAGCTGAATAGAGTCTAGGTTCGCTACCAAAAATTGATTATCTCTTAAAGAATANCCGCAGGAATTTAGGATAATNAGGAAAATAAGAAATACATATGGTTTTTGGAAATAACTCATTGTTTTATTTCGCGACAATATTTACTAGGCGTTTTGGAACCACAATAATTTTCTGTATATTTTTCCCTTCAATAAATCGCTTTACTGAGGCATTAGTCACTGCTAATTGTTCAAGCTCTTCTTTTNGTATGTCTTCAGANACCTCGATTCGATCCCGCANCTTACCATTAACCTGAAGGACTATGACTATGGTATCTTGAGTCAGAGCTTCCTCGATAGGATTCGGCCAGGATGCATCCATTACTGCTCCTTTATGTCCCAGATGATTCCATAAAACGTGACAAAAATGAGGAACGATCGGTGATAACATCAGTATTATTATTTCCAGCGCTTCTTGCAGTAATGCTCGTCCTAAATCGGAATCGACNTGATCCTTAAATTTTGTGGTTGCATTTAGAAGTTCCATTGAGGCAGCAATNGCGGTATTGAATGTCTGCCTTCTCGCATAATCGTCAGTAACTTTTTTAAGTGTGCTATGAATTTTATAGCGAAATTGCTTTTGTTCACTGTTTAGATNAGTTAGCTGCTTTTTCTCCCATGAGACACACTCATGATCCGAAACCACTTTCCATAGGCGATTAAGAAAGCGAAAACTCCCTTCAACGCCGGAGCTGGACCAATCCAACGATTGATCCGGTGGTGCTGCAAATAGCGTGAACATTCTGACAGTGTCAGCGCCGTACTTGTCTATCAGGGTCAAAGGATCTACCGTATTTCCTTTAGACTTAGACATTTTTGTACCGTCGTTTAGTACCATTCCTTGTGTGAGTAGACGCTCAAAGGGCTCATCNGANGTTACAAGACCTTCATCGCGCATCAACTTATGATAAAAACGAGCATATAATAAATGGAGTATTGCATGTTCGATTCCACCTATATATTGATCAACGGGTAGCCAGTAATCGGCTCGTTCATCTAACATCTTATTGCTTTGATTTGGGCTCGCGAACCTAGCGTAATACCAAGAAGATTCCATAAAGGTATCAAATGTATCTGTTTCTCGATTTGCTGGATTATCGCAAATCGGACAATTAACATTTAAAAATTCTTCCATTTTTCTTAGTGGTGATCCAGTTTCATCTATCTGCACGTTTTCGGGTAACAGCACAGGTAGATCTTCCTCTGGNACGGGAATTGAACCACATGTTTGACAATTTATCATGGGTATTGGAGCTCCCCAGTACCTTTGGCGAGACACGCCCCAATCTCTTAGGCGAAAATTNACGGTTTTCTCACCTAAGCCTCTATCGTTCAAAAAAGTAGAGATAGCCTCAAATGCCTCTTCAAAATCGAGACCATCAAATTCTCCAGAATTAATCAATCTACCTTTATCAACGAAAGCGCCATTTTCTAAGTTAGTTTTTCTATTAGAGTCAATAGGTTCGATTACTGATTTGATAGGAAGATCATATTTTTTTGCGAACTCCCAATCTCTTTGGTCGTGCGCTGGTACGGCCATAACAGCACCTGATCCGTAGGTCATCAGAACAAAATTAGCGACAAATATGGGTACCTCTTCTTTCGTGATCGGATGAACTGCTTTTAATCCAGTATCTAGACCCATTTTTTCAAGCGTTGCGAGTTCCGCCTCAGCAACTTTTAATCTACTTTGCTCTTCAATGAATTTGGCAAGCTTACTATTTTTAGTTGCAACCATCTCTGCCAGAGGATGTTTTGGCGCAACAGCTAAATATGTCACTCCCATCAAAGTGTCNGGTCGAGTTGTGTAAACTGATATTGGAGACATGCTTGCATTGGTGTTNAAGACCTCGAAGTTTAAAGTTAAGCCTTCAGAACGGCCTATCCAATTCGACTGCATGGTTCGAACTCTCTCGGGCCAACCCCCTAACTTAGATAAGTCATCTAATAACTCTTGAGCAAATGCCGTAATTCGAACAAACCACTGAGGAATATTTTTACGCTCGACCAGCGCGCCAGAGCGCCAACCTCGACCATCTATGACTTGCTCATTAGCGAGGACAGTTCTATCTACAGGATCCCAATTAACCTCTGCTTCTTTCTTGTAAACAAGTCCTTTTTTAAAAAGTTGGATAAAAAACCATTGTTCCCAGCGATAATAATCTTTATGGCATGTTGCGATTTCTCTATTCCAGTCATAGGCGTATCCCAATTTTTGAAGTTGTTCACGCATGTAATTGATATTTTCGTAAGTCCACTTAGCCGGTGCAACTTTATTCTGCATTGCCGCATTCTCAGCTGGGAGGCCAAAAGCATCCCAACCCATAGGCTGTAAGACATTTTTTCCCAGCATACGCTGAAAACGAGAAATCGCATCTCCTATAGCATAGTTTCTGACGTGACCCATATGTAAGTGGCCGCTTGGATAGGGGAACATAGATAAGCAATAGAACTTTTCTTTCGTGCTATCTTCGCTCACCGAAAAGCTCTCGTGGGTTTGCCAATAGTTTTGGGCAGAAGATTCTACCGTTTTAGGGTTATAAGTTTTTTTTGCTTCGTTCATTATATGACTTTCGTGTTTTTATCTTTTTTTGCTATTTTTTATGCGATTAACTTATTAGTAAGTGAGCGAATTTATATTGGGTATTAAGCTTTTTACACTAATTACTTTTGTAAGCTTTCTGCGAGATTGGAATTAACCTTTATCAACTTGATTTGACGACTATCTGCGTTTAACACCGTTACTTGAAAAGGGCCAACAGAAGCTTTCTCCCCCCTTTGTGGAATTCTGCCAAATTCTTGCAGTACAAGTCCGCCTATGGTTGAAAATTCATCATCTTTAAAATTTGTTTTAAAATACTGATTGAATTCGCTTACAGGGGTTAATGCTTTAACGACATGGTTTTGTTTGTCAAACTCCTTTATATAATTTTCGTCTTCTACGTCGGTTTCGTCCTCTATGTCTCCAACTATTTGCTCTAGAACGTCTTCAATAGTCACTATTCCACACATGCTTCCATATTCATCGATAACGATTGCCATATGCTGTCTAGATTCTCTGAATTCTTTCAGCAGAACGTTAAGCCTTTTGTCCTCAGAAACGAAATTGGCGCGTCTAATTATCTGAGACATATCAAAATCTTGATTATGACTATCCACAGTTACTCGAAGTAAATCCTTAGCAAGGAGGATGCCTTTCACATCATCGACATTTTCACCAAGAACTGGAAGTCTAGAATGAGATGATTGACTGACTATTCCTACAATTTCATCAGATGGGGCGTTTGAGGGCACCGAGACTACTTGAGATCTCGGGATCATTATATCTTTGACTCGCATGCTAGAGACCTGCAGTGCCCCCTCGATCATACTCAAAGCTTGTCCGTCAAGCACTTGATCCTGAGCTGCATTGCGCAAAAGATCTAGTAAGCTATTGGTGTCAGTGGGCTCGTCAGAGAATACTTGTGCTATTTTATCGATCCAGGATTTGGGTCTTGGATCGATGCTAGATTGGTCATCTGTCATGCGGGTTTTGCTCGTTTTCTCCAATAAATTGTTATTCGATTACACTACCAAATATGGGTTCGGGAATCCAAGTTTTTCCATTATTTTTATTTCTTTTTCTTCCATATTTTTTGCATCATTTTCAGTTTTGTGCCTAAAGCCATTCAGGTGCAATGTACCATGGATTATGAGATGAGCATAATGGGCAACCTCTGATTTGCACTGCTTTTCAGCCTCGCATTTAACAATCTCCGGACAAAGTACTACATCACCCAGATGGTGGGTTGGCAACACGGATTCAAGAGAATTAGGTATCAGACTGCTAAAAGATAAAACATTGGTTGCTGTATCCTTTTTTCGGTATTTCAAATTTAACTCGGCAGCTTCCTTTGTATTAACCAGCTTGATGCAAATGCTCATATCTCCATCTACCTTGATGGTTTTAAGAGCGGTAACTACCCAGTTTTTTATCGCATTAGAATCAATAGTAGTTTGTATTTTATTGTCATTAATCAAGTCAACTGTCACGTTCATTGATTTGCGAACTATCCTTACTATTTATTTTAGAAACAGTTTTTTTATCAAATGCATCGTATGCTTCTACGATCTGTTGGACCAACCGATGTCGGACCACGTCTTTGGCTGAAAAATATGTGAATCCGATTTCAGTGATACTATCTAGGATCTTACTGACTTGAACTAGCCCTGACCTTGTTCCTTTCGGTAAATCTATTTGTGTTACGTCCCCTGTTATTACAGCAGTCGAGCCGAACCCAATCCTTGTCAAAAACATTTTCATCTGAGAGCTTGTGGTATTTTGACTTTCATCCAAAATAACGAATGAGTTATTGAGTGTTCTTCCTCGCATAAACGCTAAGGGCGCGACTTCAATGATATTTTTCTCTATCAGTCTACCTACTTTTTCAAATCCAAGCATTTCGTAGAGAGCGTCGTAGAGGGGTCTTAAGTATGGATCTATTTTTTGAGTAAGGTCTCCCGGCAGGAATCCCAGTTTTTCTCCAGCTTCAACAGCAGGTCGCACTAGGAGAATTCGATTAACATTTCCGTTCATTAGAGCCTCGACGGCGCAGGCTACAGCGAGATAGGTTTTACCTGTTCCAGCGGGCCCGATGCCAAAACTTATGTCGTTTTTTCTAATATTCTTGACGTAGTTCTTTTGATGCTGTCCTCTTGGTTTGACCGATGTTCTCGAAGTCTTAATGAGCATGGAATTTTCCGACGATTGGTCCGAAGCTGGATCGGTAGGACTTTTAGCTTCATGATGACGGATTTCATGGACTGTTAGGTTTATCATTTGAGGATGAATCAATTTGCCGGATTCTGTCAGACTATATAATGATTTTAATACCTGACAACCGTCACTTATTGCTGTTTTAGACCCTTTCAGGCAGAACACATTACCTCTCTGTTGAATGCGGAGAGATAGCGTACGTTCTATTGTCTTTATATTTTCATTCAATCGTCCACAAAGGTTGGACAATCTTTGTGAGTTGTCGGGCAATAGTTCAAGGTTGAGTTTAAGGTCTTCCATGTATTTTAAAATATTATGAGGTAGGTCAAAGTTAGGATAGGAAAATTTCAGAACCGTATAGCCTTGATCGCATATTAGAGGTTTCCTAGCAGCGAATTTGGTAATGCGTCTGAAATTTTAACCGTCNTAAAATCTCCAATGAGTCCTANATTATCGCTCGGGAAGTTAACAACGCGGTTATTCTCTGTTCTTCCTTGAAGATAGGTATTACTTTTCTTAGATTTCCCTGTCACTAAAATGCGCTGCTCCGTTCCTACCATAGACTCGCTAATGGTATTTGCTTGCTTTGTAATCTGAGATTGAAGTGTTGCTAATCTATGCTTTTTCTCTTGGTCACTAGTTTCATCGCGTAAGTTTGAGGCNGGAGTGCCTGGTCTGGCGCTNTAAATAAAACTAAATGACGTGTCAAATCCAATTTCGATAATTAAGTTCATGGTATCTTCAAAATCGGAATTTGTTTCTCCGGGAAAACCGACTATAAAATCTGAGGATAGACTAATATTGGGACGAGTTGCCATGATTTTTCGAATTATTGACTTGTACTCTAGGGCTGTATGTCCTCGCTTCATTGCGGCTAAGATTCGATCGCTTCCACTCTGAACNGGNAAATGAAGGTGAGAAACTAATTCAGGAACCTCTTTATANACGTTAATNAGATTATCATTGAACTCGATGGGATGTGACGTNGTAAATCGAATTCGGTCTATACCTTCAATACTGGCGATGTAATTAATCAGAAGCGCTAGGTCAACATCTTTGTTATCAAAAGTTGACCCTCTATAAGCATTAACGTTTTGGCCAAGCAAATTTATTTCCCTGACCCCCTGNTTTGCTAAATGTGAGGCTTCAGTCAATATATCGTCAAAGTCACGTGATACCTCTTCACCNCTTGTATATGGCACTACACAGAAGCTGCAATACTTACTGCATCCTTCCATCACTGTGACAAAAGCTTGTGAAGACTCAGCTTTAGGAAGAGGCAGTTGATCAAATTTCTCTATTTCAGGAAAACTGATGTCGACCTGAGTTTTTTTATCCGAAGAGTTCAACATTGCGGGTAATTTATG
Organism: Gammaproteobacteria bacterium; assembly: GCA_002727755.1. Classification (GTDB taxonomy): domain Bacteria; phylum Pseudomonadota; class Gammaproteobacteria; order Pseudomonadales; family Pseudohongiellaceae; genus UBA9145. The sequence continues at coordinate 18,749 of PBXX01000061.1, forward strand.
CAAGGTTTGAGGCCCAAAAATTACATCTACATAAGGCGCTCGTTTGCTTATTGCGCTGCCCTCTTGGCTTGCTACACAGCCTCCAACGGCAATCTTTACATTGGGGTTTGAGTGTTTTATCGCGCGCCATCGTCCTAACTGATGAAAAACTTTTTCCTGCGCTTTTTCTCTTATTGAGCAGGTGTTTAGCACTAAGAGGTCTGCATTTTCAGGACTATCAACCAGCTCAGCGTCCCCTTGTTCCTTTAACAGGTCCACTATTCTCGAAGAGTCATATTCATTCATCTGGCAGCCGTGTGTTTTTATGAATACCTTATGTATTTGATTAGCAAATGACTGACTCATTGGTCGTGTAATTCCAAGTTTATAATTTAAGGCCTAAACACAATTATATCAGCTACCGCCCACTCAGATTAAGAAATTTCCAGTGAAATACCTTGAAATTGACATAAATAACCAGATATTAAGGCAGGTGGCGGCTGGATAAGTGGTTCAAAATACTTATTAGCCTACAGAGGCAGTGACCGTAAATTGAATTAAAAGTTCTAAAGGACTGATTTCATGGCAAATTCATCGGAAATATATAAGATTACTTTTCTAAATAAGGGGAAAGTCTACGAAGTATTCGTCAAACAAGTTTACCAAAGTGATCTCTATGGCTTTGTTGAAGTGGAGGACTACGTGTTTGATGAAAAAAAACAAGTTGTAGTTGATCCTACTGAGGAAAAGTTAAAATCTGAGTTTACAGGTGTGAAGCGGAGTTTCATTCCTATGCAAGCCATAATAAGGATCGATGAAGTTGAAAAAAGTGGTGTTTGTAAAATTAGTAACGGAGATAATATTGCTCCCTTCCCAGTGTCCCTCGTTGGTGCAAAGTCGGAAACCAAGGATTCTTAAAATAGCTAGTCCAAGCATGACTGTTTTCACAGTTCGATCATAATGGAAAAAGTTTTTGTCCAAACACCCTTATGAGAAATTAACCCCGGATCTTGTAATTCGAGCTGTCGAGAGTTTGGGTTACGAACCGGATGCGCGGATATTTGGGTTGAATAGTTATGAGAATCGTGTCTACCAAGTCGGTATATCAAATGAAAGTTTTCTTATAGTCAAATTCTATCGTCCCGGTCGTTGGACCACTGATCAGATACTTGAAGAACATCAGTTTTCTCAAGAATTATCCGACTTAGAAATCCCTGTTATCTCTCCAGTAATTCTTGACGAGAAATCGATCTTTGAATTTGAAGGATTTCAACTTGCTGTGTTCCCGATGTTTTTCGGGCGGCCGTTAGAGTTAGACACTTATGAAAATTTGCTTGTGATGGGAAGATTTATTGGCCGTATTCACTCTGTTGGAGCTGAGGCAAGCTTTTTAGATAGGCTCGAAATCAATGTCGATAGGTTTGCAGTACAAAGTCGAGAATTTCTACTGAGCAATGATTTTATTCCGCCAGAATTGATCGCAGCATATGAAACTTTAAGTCAGGATCTGATTTTTAGGGTTGAGAGTTGCTTTTCTGGTCATGGTTTGATTAAGAAGCTTAGAATTCATGGCGATTGTCATTCCGGTAATGTTTTGTGGAAAGATAACGCACCGAATTTTGTAGATTTTGACGACACGATGAATGGTCCCGCTATCCAAGACCTTTGGATGATGTTATCCGGAAGCCGTGATCAAAGACAGGCTCAACTAATAGAACTTCTAGAGGGTTACAATGAATTTTATCGTTTCCCGACTTCTGAATTATCTTTGATCGAAAGTTTGAGAACTCTACGAATTATGAATTACAGTGCATGGCTAGCTCGACGGTGGGATGATCCAGCGTTTCCAAGGAATTTTCCATGGTTTAACTCTGTTAGGTATTGGTCTGAACATATACTTCAATTGCGAGAGCAACTGTCGGCTCTTGATGAACCTCCTTTGGAAGTTTTAATATAGAAAAAATAAATGTCTTGAAGGGAACTTGATTTTACTTGATGTTGACACTCTTTCCTTTTAAGTCACCACCTTCTGTCATTGCGACAAATTTAAAACTTTGTTCTTTGAGTTCTTTCAGACCATCATTCTCCCCAAGAGAAAGGGCCATTCGTGCTAAAGATCCTGCTTGAGTGCAATTTAGTGAAGCAACTGTTACCGCTCTAAGGCCTGAACATAGCCACCCAGTCTTGGCATTAACAAGGGAATTGTATTTTTGGTTATCAATATTGATGCAGTTTGAGAAATTGCCACAGCTCGCAATCCCTCCTTCCAAGAGGTCAATTTTAGCTAATAATGAATTCGCATTCTCTGGATTTGCGACCCCAATAGGCCAAGGCTTTTGGTCGGGTTGTGGGCCTATAACAGTAAAGTCGCCACCCAAATTAATAAGGCCATGTTGAACACCAAGCTTTCTCGCTAGTGCGGCGACAGCATCTGCCGCGTACTCTTTTATGATGGGTCCAAAATCGATTTCCATGTTTTCGGGTAAATAGAGTCGTTTACCTTTAAAGTCTAACTTCTCAAACCCAACTAATGGGAGTAGCTTGGTCAGCTCAGCATTGTCCAAAGGCGACTGTGTCTTATCTTTCCAGGCTTTGTTTAACTTCGTTGCTGTTATATCCCAAGTTCCTGAACTCAATGCAAATGAGTGTTCTGCGATATTGAACAAGTTGCGAGTTTCAGTATCAAGTTTTATGCCGAGTCTACTACCTGCTGAATGATTAATTTCGAGTACAAAGCTATTTTTAGTTGCGGGGAAATATTTTTGTTCGATTCGTAGGATTTCAGTAGCGAGTCGCTGAGTCGTTTTTTTGGCATCAATTCTAGACTCATCATAAATTTGAATTTCGCAATGATTTGCCATTGCGCGGAATGAAAAACGTCTAAGACTTAAAGACATAACATGTTTCGTTTTTATAAATTGAGGGACTCAATCGATGAAAAATAACTATCCTACGAATGAGTGATTCAAATCTTGGAAATCAATACAAATTAATTTTCTCGAACTATTGAACTCTATTCACAAGGAAAATTTTATTTGTTAGTTTGCGGCCAGAACTTTTTTTATTTCTTCCTCGATGATATCTATATCTCCATTTCGAAATCCCATGTGAACTAGTTCCACATTACCCTCTGGTGAAATTAAGTAAGATGAGGGCATGCCGATTACTCCAAACAATTCGGCGGCGTCTCCTTCAGGATCTTGGGGAATCAAAAAGTCTAAGGGAGTATCTATTAAAAAATCAAGACCATCCTCTATTGGGTTGTCGACATTAATTGCTATGATTTCAAGTCCATCTTGTTTATATTTTTTGTACAAATCATTGTATTGCGGGAGAGAGGTGATACATGGCGCGCACCAAGATGCCCAAAAGTCAATATAGAGTGTCTTTCCCTCCAAGTTTGATAGCGCGATGTTTGGCTGGCCCTCATATATTGAAGCTAAATCGAAATCTGGAATCTTATCGCCTTCTTCGAGTGCAAATAGGGGGGCGCAGAATAGGTTAAGGGTGACTATACAAGTAATTTTTAAGTAATGAAAATTCATACAGGTTCCTTAATAAGAGCTGGCTTTTAGTAATTGAGCACTATGTTAGGGATCTGAAGAGTGTTTCTAGCACAAATTGCTCCACTCATAGCACTTTTATTTTTAATTTAGCATAAATTGACTCATCTGGCGCTCTTTTAATGTTTTCTTGAGCGATAAATTACGATTAATGAGCTACATAAACAGGATGCCCGAGATTTTCTATCATTTGTGCCCAGCGACGTCTATGGTCTCTGAGTTTTACTTTTAGCTCCCTGCTTTTTTTGCGAAACTCGAGTTTTTCTAGTTTTCCAAGAGTTGCTAACTTTTTACTCTCAAAAAACACCTTATGGTGTTCCGACCAAGTTTTCAGTGTATTTGCGAATTGATGATATTCCTCCTCAAGGCATATCTGCCAATTTTCAGAAATTTTCAACAATTTACACTTGTCTGTTGCGTCTAAATATTGCTTCTGTAACTTAGCAGTTTCGACTATTGCTGGACTGCAAGTTTTCAATCCTTTTGTTATGCCTGCGATAGACAAAAATCTGATCAGCCATTTAGTAGGGTCATAGTGCCACCACCTATTACCGTTTCTGTAATCCCATTGGAATGTGTGATGATAGTTATGATATCCCTCGCCATAAGTTAGCAGCGCAAGAAAAGTGTTATCTCGAGCAGTGCTAGAGTTGCTGTAAGGTTGGCGTCCCCAAATGTGGGCGGCAGAATTTATCAAATAAGTGCTATGCTGACTGAGAACTAATCTGAGTACTCCTCCTAACAATAAACTTCCCGCTACGTCACCATGAATTAAGCCTAAAATGGTTGGTAGTCCGATGTTTGTCAGTAGCACGAGTTTCAAATAATGCTGGTGCTGGAACCTAACAATGGGATCACTAGTTAAATCTTTAACATTCGATAAGTCTTCTTTACCACTTCTATAGTTTCGGAGTATCCAGCCTATGTGAGAAAACCAAAATCCACGTTTGGCTGAGTAAGGGTCCTTTTCGTTATTATCGACAAATTGATGGTGACGACGATGGTCTGATGCCCAATGTAAAATATCATTCTGAAGAGCACACGCTCCACCGAGTGCGAAGATAAACCTAAGAATTGGGTGTGCGTGATAAGTTTTGTGAGACCAAAGACGGTGGTATCCGGCGGTTATAGACATTCCACAGAATACCAGCAGGATAAAAAAAACGGACCATTCAAAGGTATCGTAACCATGGTTATATCCGTACACGGGGACAACGGAAACTGCCAAGAGTGGAGTGGTAGTGAAGAGCACCATATTTATCCAATTAATGTCTGCTTTTTCTTTAATCTGACTCTGGCTCATATTTAGTTAGAAATCCTAGTTTTAAGAACTATAGTTTACACCATGTCGTTGAAGCATGAACAGGAAACCAGGTCTTTAAATTTTTCTGTAAGCTAGAGTAGTATCAATTTTAAATATAGTCGCGTTATAGCAATTACATGTTTTTCGGAGAAAGTTATGTCACAGGTGCAAATCGAGGAATTACAAATAAAGTACAGCTTCCAAGAAGATACTTTAAAGCAACTTAATGAGGTGGTGGCTGACCAACAAAAAGAACTTCTAATTCTTAAGTCGGAGATTCGTAATCTGAAATCGGAATTACAAAATATGCAGGAGACATGGCAACCTTCGGAAAACATGTCGAATGAACAAGAATTACCTCCGCATTATTAATTCCACATTTCCATCTCATGTAATTATTCTTTACAGTAGTCCAGATATTCTAAAGGAGAAGTCCGCCTGCGACAGCAAGGATGGTCATAGCAAATAAGAACCACTTTATTTGATCTTGAGACGCTTTGACCGCAATTTTCACAGCTAGGTGTGCTCCTAACATTGATCCACATGCCAATATTATACCTGGCAGCCACCAAACTTGGTCGAATGCAACAAAAATAGCGAGCGCAATAACTGTGAATGCTAAAGCGCAGAGTGTTTTCAGAGCGTTGGCCCTGAGTAAATTATATCGGAGTCCCCCAGCAAGAGCAGCGAGTAATATAAAACCAACACCGGCTTGAACAAAGCCGCCGTAAATTCCAGCCGCGAACAGGCTCCACCAAGCTTTTTTATTCTGATTGGGGGATAACTCAGTGGTTCCAGGCATGGGCGCTATTGTCTCTGGCCTGATAAGAATAACAACGGACATGCAAAGGATTGTCAGGAGTAACACCGGTTTTAAAAAGAGATTAGGGAGTATTGCAGCCAGAAGTGCCCCAAAAGCTCCTCCTAGAATACACGGAATGAGAATTGGAATTGCCGCCGGTCGATCGAGCATTTTGTGCTTATTATAACCGGCAACCCCGACAATACATTGCATCAAGACTGATAATCTATTAGTACCATTTGCTATATCAGCAGGCAATCCGAACATCATAAGCGCCGGTAGGGTGAGGTTTGAGCCCCCTCCGGCAACGGTATTTATTCCTCCCGCAATGAAGCCAGTCAGCCCAAGCAATAAAATAGAGAATAAGTCCAATTGCATTTTTATCCTTTACAACTTTTGTCTCGAATTCTAATGATAATACTGTCGCTCCCTCAAAAGTAGGACACTTCGAAATGGGTTTTAGTTAATGGTTATCGTACAATGTGCTCGGAAAATGCATGATAGCAATCTCGAGAATTTTATGACACAGACACTTAAGATAGTTATGGGCCAACTGAATTTTTTGGTTGGTGACATTGACGGTAATACGGAAATCGTAATTCAGAGTTCGAGTGATGCAATCAACGAGCATGCGGCGGATATGATTGTCTTCCCGGAGCTAACTTTGACCGGATACCCTATGGAAGATTTGCTTCTTAGGCCAAGTTTGGAAAATAGGATAGACAAGGCAATTGATAAAATATTAAAAGCTAATTTAGGCATTACAATCGTCCTGGGGTACCCAAGGGTTTTCGATTCAAAGTTATATAACGCTTTGGGGGTAATTCATNGAGGGGAATTACTGGGTGAGTACCACAAACAGTGCTTGCCTAACTATCAAGTATTTGATGAAAGGCGATATTTTGAACCCGGACAAGAAGCCTGCGTTATCAAAATTAAGAATATTCTTTGTGCTTTCACGGTTTGTGAGGATTTATGGCAAGAAGGACCAGTGANGGATTCAAAATTACTTGGTGCCAAGATGNTGATAAATATCAANGCATCACCGTTCCATATAAATAAATCAAAGGAAAGGCAGGACTTACTTGTAAGGAGATGTCTCGAGGGAAATCTTCCTATTGTCTATGTGAATTTAGTGGGTGGTCAGGATGAATTAGTTTTTGATGGTGGTTCGATGGTGGTTGATGCAAAAGGGCAGAAATTTTATCAAGCGCCAAGTTTTAAGGAAGGTCTCTATCCGTTTACGTTAGGCATTACCTCTGAGGGAATGGTTGAATTATGCAGTCAACTTATTGCTTCAAAAGTAAGTGTTGAAGAAAGTGTCTATCAGAGCTTAATGCTTGGGGTTAGAGACTATGTGCGGAAGAACAAATTTGCTGGGGTAGTACTTGGACTTTCCGGCGGAATAGATTCTGCCCTTACTCTGGCAATCGCTGTCGACGCGCTAGGAGCAGAAAATGTTCAAGCTGTGATGATGCCCTTCGAATATACTTCAAAGTTAAGTTTAGATGCCGCTGCTAAACAGGCAAGGCGTCTGAATGTTAAATACAAGGTAATACCTATTAATAAAATCTATAGAGCTTTTGAATCGGCACTTAAAGAAGAATTTGAAGACACTGTCCCGGATGTCAGTGAACAGAACCTCCAAGCTCGATCGCGAGGAGTAATACTTATGGGAATTTCAAATAAAAAAGGGTTTTTAGTTCTCACGACAGGAAATAAAAGTGAGATTGCCGTAGGTTATTCAACGCTTTATGGGGATATGGCTGGGGGCTTCAATGTGCTCAAGGACGTTTCTAAAACTTTGGTGTATGAATTAGCCAGGTATAGAAATGCTCTTGAAGCGAGCAAAGTTGAAGATGTAATACCCCAAGAAGTTATAGATCGAGCTCCATCAGCGGAACTTCTTCCCGGTCAGAGCGATGAGGATAGCTTGCCCCCATATGCGATATTAGATGAAATTTTGGAACTTTATGTGGAGAAAGACCTTAGTGCGGACGCAATTATTCTTCAAGGCTTTGATAAAAAAGTTGTTCAGCATGTAGTTAAATTAGTTGATCGAAACGAGTACAAGCGAAGACAAAGCCCTGTCGGAATCAGGTTAACNGAACGAGGTTTTGGGCGAGATCGGCGGTATCCAATAACTAATGCTTGGAAAATTGGGGACTAGAAGTGCAGTTCTCGGATTATTTTNAACCTCAATTGAAAATACCCAAGGTAATGATGTCGAAGAAAGATCTTCTCTCTCCTTCGACTTCGATATCTTGTTGGGCATCAATAATTTGCTGACTTCCCGATGTCAGTGGACGTTGAGTCGGTGCTAGAGGGGGATCAACTGCGTTGTCTCCAACGAGGCCAAATGTAACGGTATAGAGTAGAGACGGGTTTGTTATTTCTGTTCTGATAATAAAATCACCGTCAGAATCTATCGAAGCATGTTGGGGGTAGTTCTCCTTTAAAAGCGCCAAGGAAGTATCCGCCAGTTCATTTAATCCAAGCCTGAGATAGCATTCGACCATTATGGCCATACCATCTGCTACCGCTGGGGTGCCCTGAAAATTCTCGACTACGTATTGAGCTCGCCTGAGGGCCGCGATGTATGCTCGACGCTCAGTATAGTATTCAGCTACGTGTATTTCATATCGCGCCAGATTATTTCGCAAATAGATCATTCTTGCTCTTGCATCGCCCGCATATGCGCTGTCAGGATAAAGTGCCAATAGTTGAGCGAAGTCAGTAAAAGATTCTTGAGCGCTACCGGGGTCTCTTTTGGTATGATCGATTGGTAAGAATCGATTGAAAATGCCGCCTCCATCAGTGAAAGACGATAAGCCTTTCATGTAGTATGCGTAGTCAATATTTTCGCTGTCAGGGTGAAGTCTTATGAACCGATCAGCAGCAGCTCTTGCAGCCTCCATGTCATCATTTCTATAGTAAGCGTACACAATTTCTATTTGTGCTTGTTCTGCGTATCTACCGAAAGGAAATCGAGACTCTAATGCTTGATAGGTTGATATCGCGGCCCGAAAGTTTTGTCCATTCAGCTGGTCCAGTGCACGCTCATAGAACTGAGCTTCCGTTGAAAGGCCTGCAAACTCGTTGTCATCCTCATCGCCACCAAAGAGACCACATCCACTTAAAAAAACGCTAAGTAGGAGTGTTATATGTACCTTTATGCGAATAGACATGGAATTTTGTTGGATTTCTATAAATTTACAGTCTGATATATTCTTGTAGTATACCATCTCCTCGTAACCGATGAAGCAGAAGTTGAATTTGTTGCATTACCGACTATAGTGCTCCAAGTGTTCTTAATTAGTTGTGATTAGCGCCCATGAATGAATTGTTGTCAGCTGAGGTACCCGAGAATTTGGCGGGCAATCGACTGGACCAAATAGCGGTTAATCTGTTCCCTCGATACTCTAGGGCAAGGCTTCAGTCTTTGATAAAAGAGGGAAAATTACTTGTAAACGGTAAAGAATCTCGCGCCAAAGATAGGTTGCAAATGGGTGACAGAATTGCAGTAACTATCGAGCTACAAACGACTTTAGAGTATCAGGCTGAGCAGATCCCTCTACAGATTATTTATGAAGACAAATCATTAATGATTCTAAATAAAGATGCTGGGATCGTTGTTCACCCGGCCGCCGGAAATTGGTCTGGCACGTTACTTAATGGTTTGCTCAACTGGGAACCTAAATTAAGAGCAATTCCAAGAGCCGGAATTGTCCATCGTTTGGATAAGGATACTTCGGGGATTATGGTTGTTGCTAAGACTATCGAAGCTCATACAAGTCTGATTAATCAGCTTCAACAGCGATCCGTAAAAAGGGAATATGAGGCTGTAGTGGTCGGAGTCATGACAGGAGGTGGGATCGTAGATGCGCCTCTGGGGCGTCATCCGGTGCACCGGAAGAAACAAGCTGTAAACGAGGCCGGCAAAGAGGCAATAACGCATTACAAGGTTATTAATCGCTATCGATCGCACACCCATGTTCAACTTAATCTTGAAACTGGGAGGACACACCAAATCCGAGTCCACATGGCGCATATAAAACATCGCTTGGTTGGAGATCAACTCTATGGCGGTCGTTTGCAAATGCCAGCTGCGAGTAGTCCAGAATTAAGAGGCACACTGCAAAGTTTTAAAAGGCAAGCACTTCATGCAAAAAAGATTTCGCTTACTCATCCTGAGAAGGGACAAAAGATGGAGTGGGAGGTAGAACGAGCAGAAGATATGCAAAAGTTATTAACTTCATTAAAGAGTGACTATGAAATGGTAGATTAAAACTATGACGTCGATCTTAAAAAACTTTCCCAATTGGCCAGCAGCTGATCGAGTTCATGCCTTCGTTACTGAGCGAACAGGCGGCTTTTCCACTGGTAAGTTTTCGAGTTTGAATCTTGCTCATCATGTAAATGATGACTTTAGTACAGTTGAGAGGAATAGAGATCTATTACAATTATCGGTTCCAGAAAATTTGAGTTTTCAATGGTTGAATCAAATTCATAGTAATATTGTGAATGTTGTGAGTGTCCCTTCGCCTCCGATCAAAGGCGATAGTTTAATCTGCAGAGTGCCCGGCATAGCCTGCTGCGTCTTGACCGCTGATTGTTTACCCGTCTTTTTGACAAATCTAAAAGGAACAGAGATCGCGATCATTCACGCGGGTTGGCGAGGTATTTGTAGGGGAATCTTGAGTAAGACTGTAAATAAAATGTGTTCTGACCCATATGACTTGATAGCATGGTTAGGTCCGGCGATTGGCCCTTGCCACTATGAGGTAGGGGGTGATGTAAAAGATGCATTAAAAAAATCCATCAGTTCAAAGGAGTTGTGGTCGAGGATAGAAACATGTTTTAGAGAGAGCTCTACTGAAGGCAAATTTTTTCTTGATTTATATAAAACAGCGGGAGCTATGTTGAAGTATCTTGGCGTTAATAAAATTTATGGAGATGATCATTGTACCTTTCGCGACAGAGAAAAATATTTTTCTTATAGGCGTGATGGGGAAACCGGTAGAATGGTAAGTACAATTTTTATTGATCCAAAAGTCTAATTTTTATTTAAACTGTGGTTACTTCTGCGAACTAATTTAACTCTACTTCTTGATGTTGGTTAATCGTGAAATGAAATTTGAACACTATTTAATCTTATGATTGAAGAAAAAATAAATAGAGAACCAAGTGTTGACATTGAAAGTGGCAATGTGGACTGGTTTGTCTTTGGGAGCGCGGCTCTGATTCTTTTTTCCGTAATTATCTTGCTTGCTAGTTATCCCGAGCGAAGTTCGGTATTCATTAATGAACTATACCTTTTTGTGACTTCGCGAGTGGGTGTAGTTTACATTTTAGCCGGCACGTTGGTATTGGGTTTTTTACTTTGGCTCTCTTTAAGTAAGTACGGTTCTGTGGTATTCGGTGACGTGTCTGAACCGGAGTACTCAGAGTTTTCTTGGATTTCAATGCTCTTCTGTGCGGGAATTGGAGCTTCTCTACTCTATTGGAGCGCCACGGAATGGGTCTTTTATTACACTTCACCACCTTTTGGGTTGACTAGTCGTTCCGACGATGCTCTTTTTTGGTCTCTCGGTTACGGAATTTTTCATTGGGGGCCAGTGGGTTGGGCATTTTACTGCTTACCAGCGATTTCCTTGGGATGTTCATTTCACATAAATAAAAACCCAGTTCTTCGTTTGAGTGCGGCCTGTGAGCCAGTTCTTAATTCAAGGATGACTATGTGGCCTGGTCGAGTTGTTGATCTTTTGTTTTTGCTTGGTGTAATTGCCACATCAGCAACAGGTTTAGGGTTCGGCACCGCTATAGTGTCTTCATCAATTTCTGAGTTAACCAGCATGCAGGAGGGTTTGGGGCTACAAATTGCCATAATTGCCGTTGTAACTTTTCTCATATGTACAAGCGTGTATAGAGGGCTAGATAAAGGTATTTTAATTTTTAGCAACATTAACGCGGGACTAGCGCTCTTATTTATTACATTCGTATTATTTGTTGGTCCCACGNTGTTCATTCTCGAAATGGGNATTACAACTCTCGGCAGTGTTCTGCGTGAATTTATAACTATGTTGTTATGGACAGACCCTCTACAAAAATCTGATTTTGTAGAATCGTGGACAGTCTTTTATTGGGCTTGGTGGCTGGCTATGGGCCCTTTCGTAGGGATGTTTATATGCAAAATATCTAAAGGACGGAGTGTGAGGCAGGTAGTTTTTGGCATGCTTTCATATGGTAGCGCCGGTTGCTGCATGTTCTTTATTATTCTTGGAGGCTATGCATTGCATGCTGAGTTATTTGGTTTGTATCCGGTAGTAGAGAATGCTTTGAATACAAGTCCTTCTGCGGCAATTGCGGGGCTAGTTAAGTTACTCCCTGCAGGCAGTTTTTGGTTATGTTACCTCGCACTGATGGGTCTTATCTTTATGACCACGACCTATGATTCTGCTTCTTATGTTCTCGCTGCTGGCGCATCTCGGCAATTAAGAGAGCATGAACACCCTACTCGCAGGCATCGAATGTTTTGGGCAGCAGCTTTGGGTTTATTACCTGTTGTGCTTTTATTTGTTGGAGGCTTGAGAGAATTGCAAACGGCTTCTTTAGTTGCTTCTTTGCCATTGATTTTTGTTTATATTCTGCTCGCTGTATCTACAATAAGGACTTTGCGTAAAGCGTCAAAGTAGTTGTTAACTCCTTTACACAATTGAAATTAATGCGTCTAGTACCTCATTGGGTTTTTCGGAGAGCATTGAGTGACCACAGTTTTTAATTCGGTAAATCCTGCTTTTTGAGATATTTTGAGCAACTTTCGTAGCGTTAGATGGACTGGTCATCTTGTCTTCATCTCCTACGATCACTAGGGTTTCTGATGTGACTGATTGGGCAATAGATTCACCATTTTTAAACTCATTACATGCTCTTAGATCTGTAAAAAAAGTGTTATCTGGCGCTCTCTCTAATAAACGTTGACCGCTCATGTTCATGCAGATACCAGGAACCTCGTTGCCGCCTAATTTTCCAAAACTGCTGTGGCTCCAGCTATTCGCCATATCTATGGCTGCATGATCGTTTTTGTCCGCTGCCGAAAGTAGGGATTCAGAAACAGGCATGGGGGTGGAGGTGCCGAGAAGTGAAAGAGATCGAGTCTTTTTTGGATATCTGGCTGCAAAGCACAAAGCGATAAGAGATCCCATGCTGTGGCCCACTATAGATGCCTCTGATATGTTAAGTTCTGCCATAGCTGATTCGAGCCATGTGGCAAAGCTATCTATGTCTTCACATATTTTACCTTCTGATCGTCCATGACCGGGTAGATCAAATGAATAAACATTAAAATTATGTCGAGCAAAGTAACGAGAGGGCATGACGAACACAGTGTGGTCCATGCCGGCGCCATGCAAGAAAACCACACTCTTTTGAGAAGCTTTTAACTGACCATTTCCTGTACTGAAGAACGTTTTTTCGCCTAAAATATTTACAAACATACTAACTAATCCTTTTGAGAAGCTCTCAGTCCCCGTCTCAAGTCGTCTATTAAGTCTGAGGAATCTTCAAGTCCAATAGACAAGCGGATTAATCCTTCTGAAATTCCGGCAGCTTCCAAGGATTTTCGATCCATCCTGTGATGTGTGGTACTAGCGGGATGAATCACTAGGGATTTTGCATCACCGACATTGGCTAGATGTGAAAATAGGTTAAGGTTTTCGATAAACTTAATACCAGCTTTTCTGCCTCCTTTAATTCCAAAGCTAAATACCGCCCCACACCCTTTCGGAAGAATTGTTTTGGCCAACTCATGGTCGGGGTGCGAGGAAAGCATTGGATGATTAAGCCATTCAACATTTTCATCTCCCTCAAGAAAATCAACAATGGCAGATGTATTTTCAACATGTTTTTGCATCCTCAATGGCAATGTTTCAATACCCTGAAGAATTTGAAAAGCAGTTGCTGGACTCATGCAGGCTCCGAAGTCGCGCAATCCCTCCCGTCTAGCTCTTGTTATGAAAGCGGCAGGTCCAAACTCTTCCGAGAAATTTAACTCATGAAATCCCTCATACGGTTCGGCTAGGGTTGGAAATTTCGTGGATTTTTCCCAGTTAAATGTTCCACCATCTACCACGACTCCTCCAATTACTACACCATGACCGGATAAGAACTTTGTAGCTGAATGCACCACGATATCTGCCCCAAAATCGATTGGCCTGCACAGGTAGGGGGTTACAAATGTTGCATCCACCATCAGAGGTATTCCGGATTTATGAGCGATCTCTGACAAAGCCGGTAAATCTAATATCTCTAATCCAGGATTTCCTAGAACCTCACCAAATATTACTTTCGTATTAGGCTTTATTGATGCTTCGAAACTTTTTAAGTCTCTAGGGTCAACAAAACTTGTTTCAATGCCGAATCTTCTTAACGTGTAATCTAATAAGTTGTGTGTTCCTCCATATAGGCTCCTGGAAGCAACTATATGATCACCTGCACTAACAATTGTTGCCAAAGCTAAATGAAGTGCAGCCTGCCCACTTGCCACAGCCACAGCCCCAATGCCGTGATCTAACGCAGCTATTCGCTCTTCGAGAACTGCATTGGTTGGGTTGGAAAGGCGAGAATACACGTGACCCGCTCGTTCTATATTAAATAAGCCAACCGCAAAGTCTGTGTCTTTAAACACAAAACTAGCCGATTGGTAAATCGGTGTAGCCCGCGCACCAGTTGTCGGATCTGGCTGCTGACCAGCATGAAGGCTTAATGTGTCAAACTTTAGCCCGGGTGGTTTTGGCATTATATTCACCGTGTTATGAGAACTTAGAATCGTTTATTTTCTTGCATATTGTAATCTTATCAAAAATAATGCAGCCGAAGGGAGCGTTATGACTTCTCTTATTTGATTAACGTTCTTTTTGTGGAATTTCTAACCGGTTTTGTACATAGAGAAGATAGATGCAAAAAAGCACGATAACTATTCTTGATGCTGGTATGGGTAAGACTCTTTCGCTGAGAGGCGTGGAGATTCCCCCAACGATATGGTCTGCCAATGCGCTCATCGCAGCACCAGAAGTGGTTTTGGAAATACATCGCGAAAATATATCCGCTGGGGCTCGGATGATTACTACGAATAGCTATGGAATCATTCCAGCTGATTTGAAGAAGGAAGGTTTGCTTGAAAGATATGAAGAGTTAAATCATTTAGCAGGCGACTTGGCACGAAAAGCAGCCAGTGAGTCCCAAGAGACAATTAAAGTAGCGGGAAGTCTACCTCCTTTAAATGGGAGTTATAGGCCTGACAGAGTGTTAAATAAAGAAGTAATTGAACCAATTTACCGACAACAGTGTGAAGCACTATGCCCTTACGTCGATGTCTTTTTGGCTGAGACTATGTCTACAATTCAAGAGGCCGTATCTGCCGCTTCAGTAGCCTCTGAGTTTGGAAAACCAGTACTAGTCGGATTGACGTTGCATGATGAGCAGAGAGGAAACCTACGTAGTGGTGAACCTCTATCAGATGCGATCTGCGAGCTTAAAAAGCTGAATCTTGAGGGGGTTTTAGCCAATTGTAGTTTGCCTGAACGTATAACTGATGCGATGCCAACGATAGCAGGTAGTGGATTTACTTATAGCGGCGGCTATGCAAACGCTTTTTGCAATGTTCCCAAGGATTGGTTGCTCGATGGAGATAAAGATACCGATGGTAAGTTGGAAGTCAGAAAGGATTTAACACCTAACAGATATTGCCAGTTTGTAATTGAATGGGTCGAAAGTGGTGCTAACCTTGTTGGTGGTTGTTGCGGAACAACAGCTGAACATATTAAATCTATAACGGAATGGCTAGAAAAAAAAGAATAACAACTCCTTTTCTGAAAAACTATTCAAGATAAAAATTCCAATCAATCCTATTGAAATTTTTCCCAATGGACCTCACATANNTTACTAGACCTTGATACTTTATCGATCTCGGAATGGAGAGGGGGTGCGTATGCGAATGGATAAAATGACAAATAAGCTACAGTCTGCGTTTTCGGATGCGCAATCTTTGGCGTTAAAAAAAGAAAATAGTCAAATTGACCCCCTCCATCTTTTANTGTCATTAATTGANCAAAAAGGAGGGACTATCAGACCCCTTTTGGCGCAAATAGGATTCAATATAAGTGAGTTAGAAAANCAGCTAATTAACGCTGTCGAATTATTACCGACGGTAACCGATAACCAAGGAGAGGTCTCTGTCTCTCAGGAATTAGTTAAGCTTTTGAACAAGGCNGAAAAATTTTCGCATCAGCAAGGTGATGCCTTTGTTTCAAGTGANGCTATCCTTCTTGTAGCAATGGATGACAAGGGGAAATTAGGTCAAATCTTAAATAACTTCGGTGTTTCCCGTCTTGCGTTAGAAAATGCAATTCTTAATTTACGAGGAGGGGAGAGTGTCTCAAATCCAGAATATGAAGAGAGCAGACAGGCTCTGCAAAGATTTTGTATTGATCTAACCGAGTTAGCTGAGAATAGTCAACTTGATCCTGTGATTGGACGCGACGCTGAAATTAGACGAACAATTCAAGTCTTACAGAGAAGAACAAAAAATAATCCCGTTTTAATTGGAGAGCCTGGAGTTGGAAAGACAGCTATTGTTGAGGGTCTTGCACAAAGGATTGTTAATGGTGAAGTGCCTGAAGGCTTAAAAGATAAAAAGGTAATGTCATTAGATATGGGGGCCCTGATCGCCGGTGCGAAGTTTCGGGGTGAATTTGAGGATAGACTTAAGTCAGTTCTCAATGAAATTTCAAAACAAGAGGGGTCAGTNATTCTTTTTGTTGATGAAATGCACACAGTGGTAGGGGCCGGCAAGTCAGAAGGTGCCATGGATGCCGGTAATATGTTAAAACCCGCTCTAGCGAGAGGCGAATTACACTGTGTAGGAGCGACCACACTTGATGAATATCGACAACACGTGGAAAAAGACGCAGCGCTAGAGAGACGTTTTCAGAAAGTGTTAGTCGAGGAACCTTCAGAAGAGGACACAGTTGCGATTCTAAGAGGGCTCAAAGAAAGGTATGAAATACATCATGGAGTTGATATTTCTGATTCGGCCATTATTGCTTCAGCTAATTTATCTCAGAGATACATATCAGACCGTCAATTGCCCGACAAAGCGATCGATCTGATTGATGAGGCGGCGAGTCTAATTCGTATGGAAATTGACTCGAAACCGGAAGAGATGGACAAGCTGGAGAGGAAATTAATTCAACTTAAGATAGAGCGGGAAGCACTTAAAAAAGATAATGACCAGTCGTCTAAAAATCATAAGGAAAAATTAGAGAGTGATATTGCTGATTTGCAAAAAGAATTTATTGATCTTGAGGAAATATGGAAAAGGGAAAAGGCAATTGTGCAAGGAGCTCAATCGCTTAAAAGTTCTATCGAGAATGCTAAAACTGATATGGAAGCAGCGCGTAGAGCAGGCGATCTAGCGAGGGTTTCAGAAATTCAGTATGGCTTGATACCGCAACTCGAACAAAGGGCAGAAGCCGCTTCTGCGGCAGAGGCCGCTGAAAAGAAACTACTGCGAAATCGAGTTACTGAGGAAGAAATTGCAGATATTGTTTCTCGGTCGACAGGAATACCGGTAAGCAAAATGCTCCAAGGCGATAA
The DNA here is from genome assembly GCA_002727755.1 of Gammaproteobacteria bacterium. GTDB lineage: Bacteria > Pseudomonadota > Gammaproteobacteria > Pseudomonadales > Pseudohongiellaceae > UBA9145. The sequence continues at coordinate 36,051 of PBXX01000061.1, forward strand.
GGAAAGATTGTTGAAAATGGAAGCTGCTCTTCATGAGCGAGTAGTTGGGCAAGACGAGGCGGTTTCCGCCGTTGCAAATGCGATTCGGCGCTCCCGCTCGGGTCTTTCAGATCCCAATAGACCAAACGGTTCGTTTCTTTTTCTTGGTCCCACTGGTGTGGGTAAAACTGAGCTGTGCAAGTCGCTGGCTTCCTTTCTTTTTGATACAGAGAGCGCAATGATCAGAGTGGATATGTCAGAGTTTATGGAACAGCATTCAGTTGCACGCCTAATTGGCGCGCCTCCTGGATACGTTGGATATGAAGAAGGTGGTTATCTTACAGAAGCTGTCAGGAGAAAACCCTATTCTGTGTTGCTCTTAGATGAAGTAGAAAAGGCCCATTCAGATGTTTTCAATATTCTATTGCAAGTAATGGACGATGGCCGATTGACTGATGGNCAAGGCAGAACTGTCGATTTTCGTAATACCGTTATTGTCATGACGTCCAATCTGGGCTCTGATCGTATTCATGAATTAATTAGTGANGAAACCTCAGAATTTCATTCAAGCACACAGCTCAAAAATACTCTTTCAGAAATTGTGAAAAGACATTTTTCTCCTGAGTTCGTTAACCGCATAGATGAAACTGTAATATTCCATCCTTTAGGTCGCCAACATATCGGTAAAATAGCGCAGATTCAGATAAAACGTTTAAACACGAGGTTGACAGAAAATGGCATGAGTATCGAAATAAGTCCTGAAGCCGTTGATAGGATTGCCGCAAACGGTTTTGATCCGGTTTTCGGTGCAAGGCCTTTGAAGAGGGCTATTCAGAATACCCTAGAAAACCCTTTGGCTGAGGGCATACTTGATGGTACTTACGCCGTTAACGATAAGATAATTGTCCGCATGGATTCTGAAGGGAAATTGGTTTTTAACAAAAGTGACTAATTAATATTTAGTATTTGCTCATCTGTAAATTTGGCAGCATTTTGTTATAAGTGCTTGACTTTCGTCTAATAACTGGGAGAATGCCCGCGATTGTGAGCTGGTGAACCCGAAATATACCTAAGGACGTCAGCCTGCATTGAATTGCCGTAACCCGGCTCTCAAAGCATATTCCGTAGGGTAAAGAACAACATCTACCCCAGGCTTCCTTCACGTTATCGCGTGTGAAGCCGACATCCTGCAATAACAGCATCTTGTGAGGTGCTTGTGAAAGTGTTGTGAGATGTTACTTATTTCAAAGTAGAGAATAATAATTTAATCAGCAGGGAGATTGGATACTGCTGATGTTATCTGTGGTTCCGTAAAGATTTGAATTTATTGTAAGAGGCGAAAAAAGTGGATCAATTATCTGGTGGTGACATGCTGATTCGTGCTTTGCACGATGAAGGAGTTGAAATCATATTTGGTTATCCTGGAGGGGCAGTTCTTCATATTTATGATGCGATATTTCGCCAGGATAAAGTAGAGCATATCCTTGTTCGTCATGAGCAAGCGGCGACGCATGCGGCTGATGGTTATGCTAGAGCGACTGGCAAACCAGGTGTGGTACTTGTTACTTCAGGGCCTGGTGCGACAAATGCTATCACCGGCCTGGCTACGGCATATATGGATTCGATTCCGATGATTGTTATATCCGGACAGGTTGAGAGCAGAATGATTGGAACCGATGGTTTTCAAGAAACAGACATGGTCGGAATCTCACGTCCTATCGTGAAGCACAGTTTCATGGTTCAAAAAGCCGAAGATATCCCTTTAGTTATCAAGAAAGCTTTTCATATATCGACAACAGGACGGCCTGGCCCTGTAGTAATTGATATACCTAAAGATGCAACAGATCCAAAAGCTACATTTGCGTATGACTATCCAAAGGAAGTCAAGATGCGATCCTACTCAGTTCCTGGTAAAGGGCATTCGGGTCAAATTAAGAAAGCAATCGAATTGCTTTTGGATGCGAAGCGCCCCATGATTTATACAGGAGGTGGTGTTATACAAGGGGAGGGATCTGAACTTCTTACAAAGCTCACTAGAAAACTTGGTTTCCCGATAACTAACACACTAATGGGACTTGGCGCCTTTCCAGCCTCCGATAAACAGTTTCTTGGCATGTTAGGTATGCATGGAACTTATGAAGCCAATATGGCGATGCATAACTGCGATGTTTTGCTGTGTATAGGAGCTCGTTTTGATGATCGAGTTACCAACTCGGACACGTCTAAATTTTGCCCGAACGCAAAAATATTGCATGTAGACATTGATCCAGCGGCTATTTCAAAAACGGTTACGGCAGATATCCCGATAGTTGGTTCGGTAAATTCAGTGCTTGAAGAAATGTTGCAGCTGTTAAATTCGTCTAAAAAAACGATAAATGCCAAGGAGTTGGAAAATTGGTGGTCTCAAATAGATGCGTGGCGTGAAAAAAAATGCCTTGAGATAAATTCTCGGTCTGATGGAATCATTTTGCCGCAACAGGCTGTAAGGGCAGTTTTCGAAATTACCAAGGGGGATGCATACGTATCATCTGATGTCGGGCAGCATCAAATGTTTGCGGCTCAACACTACGGCTTTGATAAGCCTCGTCGTTGGATTAATTCTGGCGGACTAGGAACTATGGGTTTTGGGTTTCCTGCTGCGATGGGAGTTCAATTTGCCTTCCCGGATGAAATTTCTGTATGTATTACAGGAGAGGGAAGCTTCTTAATGAATCAACAGGAATTTGCAACATGCATGCAATATTCGTTGCCAATCAAAATTATCTGCCTGAACAACCAGGCTCTAGGTATGGTCAAGCAATGGCAGGATATGCAATATGGCGGTCGATACTCTCATAGTACTTACTCAGAGTCATTACCTGACTTCTCAAAGTTGGCAGAGGCGTACGGACATGTAGGTATGAAGATTTCAAAATCAGATGAATTGTATCCAAAGCTAGAGGAAGCCTTTGCAATGAAGGAGAAACTAGTTTTTGTTGATATTCTTGTCGACCCGGATGAGCATGTTTATCCTATGGCAATAAAGGGCGGGGCTATGAAGGATATGGTTTTAAGCAAAACGGAGCGCACATGAGGCATATAATATCAGTATTGATGGAAAACGAGCCAGGTGCTCTTTCTAGAGTAGTAGGACTCTTCTCTCAACGAAACTATAACATTGATAGTCTCACCGTTGCTCCAACAGAAGATACTTCCCTATCACGTTTAACGCTGACAACGACGGGTGATGATGCTCGTATCGAACAAATTACAAAACATCTGAATAAACTTGTCGACGTAGTCAAGTTGGTAGATTTAACAGAGGGTGCTCATATTGAAAGGGAACTCATGCTTATCAAGATAAAGGCTTCTGGTACGCAAAGAAGCGAGGTTAAGAGAGTCGCTGATATTTTTCGAGGTCAGGTTGTGGATTTAACGAGCAGTGTTTTTACGGTGCAATTAACCGGCACAGAAGAGAAGCTTGATGCTTTTATAGCGGCGTTAGGTGACAATCCTGTGCTAGAGGTAGCTCGCACGGGTGTCTCTGGAATTTCTCGTGGAGAAAAAACCCTGTCTCTTTAATGAATATTAGATAATACCTTTTTTACTTACACCTCGCGGTTTTTGGGTATACCGGATGTATTTACCTCATATTGCTTTTTTCATCGAGGTCATATGCATTCGAAGTTTTTTGCCAACCACCTCTATCGGATGGGATCTAATAGATTCATTAGCAGCGATCAGTTCTGCGTTATCTGCCCCAAAATCATTTAACTGCAAACCTCTGCCAATTACGTCAGCATCAATATTTTGCATAAAGCCTGTAAGGAGCGGAACGCATTCGTGAGAGAAAAGATAACATCCGTACTCAGCTGTGTCTGATATTACTTTATTCATCTCATATAACTTTTTGCGTCCGATCAAATTGGCTATCAGAGGAACTTCATGAAGTGATTCGTAATATGCAGATTCCGCTATCACGCCGCTGGCAGTCATTGTTTCAAAAGCAAGCTCTACTCCTGCTTTAACCATCGCGACCATTAATATTCCATGATCATAGTATTCCTGTTCTGTAATGGGTAATTCGCTGGCGGTAGATTTTTCAAAAGGTGTCTCGGCAGTTTCTTCTCGCCAAGTCAGTAATTTCTTGTCGTCATTATCCCAGTCACTCATCATTCCAGATGAGAAAGTGCCAGTTATAATATCGTCCATATGCTTTTTGAATAAGGGCTCCATTATTACTTTGAGTTCGTCAGCAAGTTCTACAGCGATCAGTTTTGCGGGATTCGACAAACGATCCATCATATTTGTAATTCCCCCGTGCTTTAGGCCTTCAGCTACTGTTTCCCAGCCGTGCTGCACTAATTTTGATGCGTAATTTTCGTCAATTCCCTTTTCTACCATTTTATCAAAACACAATAATGATCCAGTTTGTAACATGCCACATAGAATAGTCTGCTCACCCATTAAGTCTGACTTAACTTCAGCAATAAATGATGACTCTAAAACGCCAGCTCTATGTCCACCGGTGGCCGCTGCGTATGCTTTGGCAATGTCAAGACCATCTCCATTAGGATCATTTTCTGCGTGCACCGCTATCAGTGTCGGCACACCGAACCCACGCTTATATTCCTCCCTTACTTCAGTGCCTGGACATTTCGGTGCTACCATGATGACGGTTATATCTTCTCTGATTTGCATGCCTTCTTCTACAATATTGAATCCATGAGAATAGGCTAGGCAAGAGCCTTGCTTCATCAATGGCATCACTTGATTAACAACTGATGAGTGTTGCTTGTCGGGGGTTAAGTTGAGCACTAGATCTGCTGATGGGATAAGCTCTTGATATGTGCCTGTTTCAAACCCATTTTCGGTGGCGTTTTTCCATGATGCTCGTTTTTCTGAAATTGCTTCATCCCTCAAGGTAAAAGCTATATCAAGACCACTATCTCTCATGTTCAGACCTTGATTTAAACCTTGTGCTCCGCAGCCTACGATAACAATTTTGGCGCCCTTGAGCTTGTTAACGCCATCGCTAAATTCGGAATGATCCATGAAACGGCATTTGCCGAGTTGCTCTAATTGAAGACGAAGAGGTAAGGTATTAAAGTAGTTCATGGACAAACTCCGTATTTTTAACTGATCAATCTTTGCTGCTATCAAAAAAAAGGTGAGGCCGGATCATATAGCATCTGATTTGTCGGGTAAAATATAAAAATTAAGGAATCCTTGCCCGGCAATGGGTTGTATAATCGAGTTAAACAGATTTAGTTACGTTCGAAGGCGATTATGAACACTGAAGAACAAGACGAAGCAGAGATAACTATACCTATAGATGAGCATGAGGAGGTAATTTCCGAGGATGGAAAGGAGATCCGTAGGCGGGGAGTCTATTTATTACCCAATCTTTTTACCTTAGCGGCGCTTTTTGCAGGCTTCTATGGCGTTATAGCCGGAATGTCAGGAAATTTTGATGAAGCCGGCTGGGCGATACTTATTGCTGGTNTTTGTGATGGTTTGGATGGCAGGATCGCTCGTTTGACCGGCACTCANTCGGCTTTTGGNGCAGAATTTGACAGCTTGGCGGATGTTATTTCTTTTGGAATGGCCCCTTCACTTNTAATGTTTACTTGGGCGTTCCAACCGCTGGGCCAGCTNGGTTGGGCGGCCAGTTTCATGTTTGTTTCATGCGCTGCGCTGCGCCTTGCTCGCTATAATGTCCAATTNGGCACGGTNAACAAACGCTTTTTTTTAGGACTACAAAGTCCNGTGGCAGCGGGAATTGTGACTGGTATACCCTGGGTCGGATTTCATTACGGGCTTGAGGTTACTNTATTTGTTTCTTACTTTTGNGCATTTGTAACAATATTTACNGGGCTNTTNATGATATCAAATTATCAATATTTTAGTTTTAAGGAATTGAACTTTAAGGGAACTGTACCTTATATGGTGTTCGTCTTTACTATAGTATTGCTAGTGGTAATTGCGCAGAATCCCCATGAAATGCTTTTTTCGATGTGTGTCATTTATGCGCTCTCTGGTCCGGTTGGCTGGATAAGAAAACAAATGAAGGGTAAAAAAGCTGAAAAGTTAGAAGAAGCAAAGGATAATGAGTCCTAGTTTCAGTGGTCGATAAAACTCATCGAACCGCTTCGGTAGCCAGAGCGTTAGGTATAGAAGATATGGCGATAACATAGTCCCTTACAGGTAAAATATTATGATAATTAAGAAACCGTCCGATATTAAACCCTCTGAAATAACTCCAGAATCAGTGTATTTAAATCGACGCGATTTTATTAAGAACGGCACCAAATTAATTGCCGGATCGGCTGGGATTGCGAGTTCATTTACTGCAATGGCCCAAGAAGGGGACGCTTTAAAAGCCAGAGCCCCTGCAGCAATGCGCCGAACACCACCAGCTGCTTGGTGGGCAGCAAAGTTTAGCAACATAAAACCTGCGCCAGATTCAGAACCTTATTTTACTNGTGAGCCACTNACCCCCTATGAAGATGTAACNATCTACAACAATTTTTATGAATTTGGAATGAATAAAGCTGATCCGGCNACGCGGTCTGGTGAGTTCAAAACTGAGCCTTGGACTGTGGAGATCACAGGTGAGGTTGCAAAACCAGGGAAATATGACTTGGAAGATCTGATGAAACCGATGGATCTGCAGGAGAGAATTTATCGATTGAGATGCGTCGAAGCGTGGTCAATGGTCATTCCCTGGATTGGATTTCCGCTAGCTGACCTGATNAAGCAATTTGAGCCTACTTCAAAGGCNAAATTNGTTGAATTTGAAACGATAGTCGANGCAGATTCCATGCCCGGCATAAATTCTCGGTTTGCCATCGTTAGTTGGCCTTATCGTGAAGGTTTAAGGATTGATGAAGCAACAAACCCATTGACGTTTATAGCTGTTGGTTTATACGGGTCGTATTTACCGGCGCAAAATGGAGCACCTTGGCGGCTAGTGGTGCCCTGGAAATATGGATTCAANAGCATTAAGTCTATTGTGAAAATTAATTTTCGTGAAACGCAACCGAATACTACTTGGAATGATTTACAGGCCAACGAGTATGGCTTTTATGCAAATGTGAACCCTGAAGTTCATCACCCGAGATGGCGTCAAGACATGGAGCGCAGATTACCTCAGACATTACTTAGTAGACGTGTTATCGAAACACAAATGTTTAACGGTTATGGCGAACATGTAGCTCACATGTATGATGGAATGGACCTTTCTAGATATTACTAGATAGGCTTGATATAAGTTTNCTNGGTTCCCATGGTTAGACTCGTTAAGCCAGTGATTTTTTTCATGGCTCTCATCCCNTTTATATGGCTCTTATTGAAAGTTTTTCAAAATGACTTAGGACCTGATCCGGCTCAGGCTCTCTCGATTGAAACAGGAGAGTGGNCGCTTCGNTTTCTGCTTTTGACACTCGCTATTACTCCTTTTAGACAAATTTTTAGAATGGTAGAAATTGCGAGACTCAGAAGAATGATNGGTTTGTTTGCATTTTTCTATGCGTCCATTCATTTTCTCTCATGGATGGCTTTTATACTGGGATTTCGCTGGCTTGCCATCGCTGAAGAATTGGTAGAAAGACCGTATATAACTGTCGGCTTTCTGGCCTATGTAATTCTATTTTTGCTCGGTGTTACCTCAACTAACTCCATGGTTCGAAGATTGGGAAAAAATTGGAAGAGATTGCATAAGTTTGTTTATGCAGCCAGCATTTTGGCAATAGTACATCTGTTGTGGATATTGCGTACTGATATTACCGAGGCTGTAATTTATGGTGTTTTGCTCGCAATTTTGCTGGGTTATCGAATCATTCGAAAACTAAAACTCAATTTTGCTTAAGTTTCTTGCCAGTCTCTGTATTGGGCGTATAATACGCCGGCTTTGTGTCATTAGGCACAGGGGTTTTTGTTCTTTAAAAAAGTAGATCAAGCAATAGAGGTGGGTGCTTGCTTGTAGGGTA
>PBXX01000062.1 GCA_002727755.1 Gammaproteobacteria bacterium
TGGGATGCGGCGGGTTATTACACACTGTCAGATGACCTTGGGATTCGTGTGAATATCGAGAACTGGACAGATGAGATCTATTTCCCTTACTCGCACAGCACGCATCAGGCCTCTGTCGGGAAGGATATCAACGCTAGGCTATCAATCACCAAGCGATTCTGATCGGAAGTTGTCTGGAATAAAAAAGGCTCCCTAAGGAGCCTTTTTTTTGCCTGTGTCTCACATCACCGATCCATCTCCGTACTCTGGGATATTCCTCTGGAATACCCTCCAATAGTGCCTCACACTAGTGACCTGTTTCTGGCCATTCTCGTCCTCTTGGATTGTTATGGGACTTCTTCCGAGTAATTCGGCGACTTCATCTCGATCTTGCACTAGCGCAACCGTCGCTTCATAAATCTTGCCATCAATTTTCATGCGTATACGGGGGTCACGCTCTATGTTGGCCCACCATGCCTTGGAATAGGGGAATTCTTTATCTAACCTCGCGCCTTGNTCACTTCCGCTGAGATAGAGTTTGTCCCCGCGGGGTCTGGCNTTAACAGTTACCGAATGGGGAATTCCATACCAGGTTCTTGTTTCCAGCATTATCGAGTTTCCNGTTATCGGATGATTGACCTCATTAATAAAGTCCCAATCTGTAACGGGTCCATCTACGACCTCGCCTTTTAACCAAAGCCCGGGCCANGCGGTTCTGTTACTCTCGGCAAACTCAGCACTGGCTGGGTCGATGTACCAAGGCTCAAAACCTGTAACCCTGAAAAACAANAGCGCCGCAGCGATAACAGCAAATAAAGAGAGTCCCATCCTTAAAATTAGTTTCAAANCAGCCACCTCTTTAGCGAATTGATTACGGGTCAACATTAGCTTTGAGTTGCTCNATTGTCCAGTTTGGTGCAACTTAATNTGTCTCAAAAAGTGAAATGTAGACTCACCAACCGCATTGGGCGCTAACCTAATTGATGTTTGGGCTACCTATTGGTTGAAGGAGTGGGAAAACGACCCTTTGCCCGACATACACGCTGGTGAAATTGATCCCCGGGTTGTACTGACGCACGAGCCAGAGAGGTGTAGAGTAGCGGTTTAAGGCCAANCGACTAATGTTATCCGCTCTCTTGATTTCGTACTCCTCTGCGCCCCTGATGATGAAGTTATCAAAGAAATCTTGCTGTAAGTTTGAGTGGAATTCTCGTCGTCGATTCTCAAAATCAGTCCTTGANACCCTGTNAAAGGTTAGNAGGACCTTNGTTCCGATGACTNCTTGGTCCCTGAACGATATGTTGTTAAGTTCTCTGATATCCCAGGTTGGTATTTCTAACCAGTCTGCAAGCTGTCCGACTGATTCTGACGCCTGCAATACAATCGTATCGTCTAANGCAACGGAGTAGTCTGATGGGTCAGAATCGAGAATACTCGCAGAGCGATTGACATTACNCTGCTGTGGTAAGTCAGGCACTTCTAGNCGCATTAGATCCTCTGACGCTGTTGACTCTCGACTCTGTTCATCANGGAATGTTCGACTGGCTACTAGCAATGCCTCGTCGGGTTTGTTTCCTTGTTCTGCTGTACCTCNCTGTATGGGGTTAACNATGTCCTCATCTTCGGATTCNGTCATTTCTATTGAAGGGGTTTGCCCTATTGTTTTTGGCTCAGGGAGATTGGGAAGTTCTTCTCCAATTTCAAGAAAATTTATGGGATCCGATTCAAAGGNTTCATCCAGNAGAGAGGANGNTTGAGTTTCATTGGCGAGCGATCTTTCGCGAATTGGAATNGAGATACGCTGTCCGGCCTGTATTTCATCGGGATTTCGAATTTCGTTAAGAGACACTAACTGTTCCGTTGTGGTTTCAAACTTNCTGGCAATTGCCTGAAGAGTTTCGCCACGCCGCACTTCGTAATATGAGTCTCGTAATTGTGTGGAGTGTTTGTAACTACTATCAATTTCAGCCAAGAAATTGGTAATTTCTGNCAGCTGATCAGCTCGCAATCTTAGTCGAAATCCGCGNGGGATACGCTTTAATCCTTGCCAGACTACATTTCTTAAAGACGGGTTATCGTCTCTTAATTGGCTTAGCGGAATATTAAAAGATCTCTCAATACCTGCTGCCTCAATATAAGAGTCTAGTCGTACCTCGGTGAAGGTAATGGGACTTTCATACTGGATATCATCAAAATATTGATGAATATTTCTCTCAATATCATTGACGGCGAGGAATTGTGCATAGAAATTCCGTCCGACAAAACGAAAGCCGGGGCCTTTATAANTTTTGATAATTTCCTGAATCTCATNTGTNNCTGTCTCTCTGACGGCACGAGACATTCGCCCGACTCCCTGATTATATGCAGTGAGCGCGAGTGGCCATGTTCCNAGGACTTGNTAGTTGTATTCAAGTAAATCCATAGCAGCATCAGCTGAAATGTAAGGATCCATGCGCTCGTCGATAATTCTGTCGATTCGCATGAATCGCTGACCCGTAGGNCTGGTAAATTGCCACATACCAGCAGCGTTGGCATGTGAGTAGGCATTTGGGTTAAAGGATGATTCAACATGTGGGAGGAGAGCTAATTGGGGCGGCAAATTCTTATCGATAAGTACTCCATCGATGTAGTCACGATAGGCTCCTGAGCGCTCCAGTCCCTCGAGAAAGGCGTTGGACTGTCCTACCTGCCACCTCACGTTATTTGTCGCTTGCTGAAGTCTCTGGTTTGAAACACCCTCTGGCCAGAGAGCGAGGATTTCTTTTTGACTATCAGTGAGGTTTGTTCTCTTGCCGGTTGCCAGAGTATCGAGGTCGTTTTTTATCCTTTGGCGGGCAGTTTCAATCTCTTGGCTGCTACGATTAAGTGATGCATAAATTACCGAGAGATCTTCNGAGTCGTGAAGGTATCCNTGATCAGTATCGATCTCGGTGTACACTCTTATCCAAAAGCTAATNGCAGATTCCAATTCTGCAGGTCTNGGAAAAATTTCTNTCTGATTCTCTTGCGCTGNGGCGGGTACCAGTATCCCGAAAAAATAANAAATAGATAACGTGAGAAGGNTCNNCTTNCGGGAAATCTTGAGAGTTGTCTGAGCTAAACCTGTTATTTTAATAGGAATCATAGCGACTTAAATTNAATTTACCTCAGAGTGAGACCGTAAAGACGGCTAGATTTATAGAGAAATCGGCACTTANTGGTGCTTTTNCAGTTAATTATTAGCACAATTAAAGGGAATTACACCTTTAGGCCCAAACTTTTAGGTTACAAAAGTTTCTAAATTCTCGCACTTATGTGACGATTGGTATCCAAAGTGGAATCATGGTCATGTGTTGAATAACTCCGTGATACCCATCTGATAATGTCCTATCAGTTGCATTCAGATTTAGCTGTGACTTTTAACGAAGAGAGCGTCAACTCCAAAAAACCAGAGGAAGTAGAACATGGCGGATAAAATAGATAGATCGGTGGAGCCCGAGCTTGGTGCGGATGATAAGAAAAAAGTTGCACAAAAATCCACAGAATTATCGCCCGGTGTTCGTGTAAGAGCTCGCGACAAAAAAGATGCTCCTTCCAAAAANAAGACGGCAACCTCACAAAAAAAAATAAGTGCAAAGGCAGTGAAGACTAAAGCCGAGGCTATATCTTCAGAATCAAAGCCATTTGATACAACTGCGCTAGAAATGAAATTAGAGGGTGTTGACTCCAAAATTTCTAATTTATCNGAGGAATTAGTAAACACGGTTCGTGCGATGGAAGACAGTGGTTCTAGATTGAATGAACAGGAGAGTAAATTTGTTGAATCTATTAATGAATTCAAAATTTACAAGGAACAGCAACAAAAAATATCAAGTGTTGTTGTCTTTGCGTCTTTTTTTGGTGTTCTTGTCGCCGTCGGCTTTTTAGTTTTTTCTATATTTAATTTTAGTTCAAAAAACGATTTTTTTGACTCTGCGAGTACAGCATTATCAATGAGAATTACAGAGATGGATTCGGGTCTAATCAGTTTTGAGGCAGCTCGATCTCAGTTGGATATATTACAGGAGCAGATCGAAGGATTAGAGCTGCGAATCGAGGAGAGTCAATTGAGTTATGATAGTACGGAACAAGACATACAAGGACAGCTGCTCAATTACTCGGAAGATATTAACCAAGAACTTACCACCCAAGCAGAAAATCTGCGTGAAAACCTTGCACGATTGGATGATAGATTTTCAATTTTCAATGCCCAAATTCTCGACTTTGGTGATGTTCTTGCGGAGAGCGAAAGAACGTTAAATGAGATCGGNGATGAAGCAAGGTCCTTGAACGATTTGAAAGAGGTGATGGATGCGCTTCTCACTTTGGAACGCGAGAGGTACTACGAGGCTATTAACGGATCAGCTGGCCAAAACAGGNGGGCCGGAATTATNTCTGAGGAGGCTTCCTCTTCCAGCGTGCCAACGTTTAACCGTTTCTATAATCGTTGAGTAGAATTTAATTAGNGCTTTCAGCAAAAAACGCCTTTAGTGTATCTGTAGCTATTTCATCGCCATGACGTAATTGCAGAAGGTCACAAATATCGCATATTTCCGATTTGAACTCTTTGGCTAGCGAATCCGGAGCNATGACTCTAAGCCCCTCGCTGTTATCTTCGGACTTTTTCTGACGCTCCTTGTGAATTTTCGATCCGAAATTCCTTAACGTCTCAACCCTATTTGAAGGCAGCCATATGCCTACCTGGCCTCGGCTGGTAAAAACTAATTTTTCAAGCTCAATAACTGTGTTTTCTGTGTTNGGAAAGCTACTGATATCGATCCCATCTTGGATAAATTTGACNAGCGCCTTTAACAGAGCAATCCCATACCTTGGTCTAATTTCGTCCAATTCTAAAGGNGTGGCCTGGGTAGTATCCTCTCCAATTAGGCAGTTCCATAAAGGTTGTCCAGATANGCCATAAAAATACGGGTCATATTGTATCTCTTGGGTNTTTTCTCTTGGGGCTGCAAGGTCAATTTTTGTCAGNAGAGAATTGGTAGCAGTTTCTANCCAATTCAGTTTACCAAGCACAAAAAACAGTAGGCCTATTAGAATTATTCCTATAGTAACGGTGATAGTTAGCAATACTGGTATCATAGCTTTTATTCCAATGGTTCTGAGAAGAGTGNAAATNTATTTTTCGTTACTTTCATTGGTATGATTATCTTCGACTCTTAGTTAGGTTTATTATCGATTTTTTTGCATNCATTTTCATCGCTATCTTTTTCTAAGAACTCGAGGACGTCTATTTCCTTATTGATATCNAGCTCGAAGCAAATTTTATTCAACACATTTTGGGCTATACTCTTGGCTTTATCAGCGGTAATCATGCATTTTTGATACGAACACCCCAGTTTAAATATCTCTTCTGAATAATCTTCTGGTATGTAACTTATTACGACCCCATTATCCGTTGAAATTAGNTGATATGGATCGATTAATTTTGGGGGTTTTAACTCCTCAATGGNTTCGTCTCTGTCTACATAGCTTTCTTTCAGNGATTCGTANGTATCCGTNAGTTTTGCAGCCTCTAAAAATGTCTTCTCTATGTTTACCTTAGCTCTGTTTGCTAGCCTNAGTCTGATTCCNAGAGCTGGCCTGTCATGCAAACNTTTGACTGCTTTTTCATAATCATACCGGCTTTGNTCTTTCAATTCCTCGANACTTTTTTTTGAGAAAANCTTTTTGAGCAGTGACATTATAAACTAGGCAACTTTTGTTATTTCGTTTCGTAACTCTTTNACTGTTGAGCTAAGGATTTGGCTAACCCGAGACTCTTTGACNCCTATTATAGCTCCAATTTCTTTTAAGTTAAGCTCTTCAACATAGTATAAGTTGAGTACGAGTTTCTTGCGTTCGTCCAGTCCAGATATTTGTTGGGTTACTACNTCTCGGAGCTGATCAGTTTCGANTTGAGAGAGTGGGTTTTCTTTTCCGCCGACTAGCTCATCAAAAGCGTCACCTCCGTCAGATTCTAATTTGTCAATTTTAAATCTATCTATGTGGGTTCTCTGTCTCTCATACTCGCTCACAGAAATTTCAAGCCTGTCGGCTATCTGTGAATTTTTCGGCNTGAAACCGAGTTCATTTTCCAACTCATGCCTGACTTTTTCATGTTGTTGACTGTTCTTGATGGCTAATCTTGAAATATCACTTAATTTTCTGACCTCATCGAGTATGGCACCTTTAATACGACTTTTTGCGTAGTCTTTAAACTCTACACCGGATGATTTTTCGTAGGATTCTGCAGCTGAGAGTAGACCTAACATTCCTATCTGNACCATATCCTCATATTCCATAAATTGCGGNACACGTGCTTTTAAATAACCAGCTATTCGATTTACTAATGAAATATGGTCAGTAACTAAAGCTTGTGCTTCAGTTACCTGGTTTTNTTTATATTCATTTACGTGATTCACAATATGCACTGTCAGCTTGGGTTAAAGAATTGCAGNTGCTTACTTGCACTCTTTACTTGTAACTTGCCTAATTCATCGACAAGAGCGGCGAAATCATGATAACTGGGAGTTGTTTGTCCAATAGAGACNGCAGCTATTCCTTTACTCCAAGCAGAGTCATAGTCCGAGCTCTCGGAGACCGATCCAGCATACTTCAGGCTTGATCCNAAAAACTTTGCTGAAATTGTATTCATTTTNTCAAATAGAGTTTTCCCCTCTAAATGTGTTTGCACTCGATTTGGTATGAATACGATNTCTTCTATTCCGATCCCCACCTTTAANAGTTTGATTAACGCATAAGCGTCGGCGACTGACGAGGGCTCGTTAGTTCCAACGACTATCTGATGATGACAGGCTGATAAAAAATTCAAAACACTGTGATCTGCGCCAGCTGCAATATCTACAATCATGACATCAAACCTATTTTGAAGTTCGGCGAACGCCTGTATGATTGTGTTTGTTTTGCCTTCATCTAGAGCCAAAACTTCCTCAAAGCCATTACCGCCGCTCACTATGGAAATCCCGTCAGCTGTATTCACTATAACTTCATTGATTTTCTTCCTGCCCTCAAGCGCGTCAATCAGAGTGCCATGTAGTTTTTGTCTTAGAGCAATATGTATGTTTCCGAGGCCGATATCGGCATCAAATATTAGAACTTCCTTGCCCTGCTGTGCGTACAGTGTTGCCAAATTAATCGCAACAGTAGTTTTACCCACCCCGCCTTTTCCGCTGGCTATGCCAATTACTTTGGTTTTTTTGTCGAGCGTTGTACTTGTCATTTTGTTTGGTAGATACCGATTTAATGGAGCGAACTAGCTATAGTTCCTCTTTTGGATTTGCCTTGTACGATTTCACTATCGATACGCCGAACTACATAGTCTTCCACACTTTTTATGATGTTGCTGTTTTCTACTTTGACTAATCCAGAGTTCAAATCTTTACTCGCCGACCCAATAGATAGAGGGACTCTAAATCTTGACAGTGCCTCCAGTGCGGCCCAAGGAGTTAGAGACAAGTCTAACCTAGTCAATATGATTGATTCCCACTTGTCAAGCTTGCACACCCCCCATAAGCTCTCTATTGATGCGTCTGTTGGGACTACTAGGTGTACTTGCACTTGTGATTGAGAATCTATACTTCGAATTAAAGGAAGAGTCTCTTTTGCGAGCTCTATTTCCAGATCAATGATGTAAATGTCTTCAGGGTTTTTCAAATACAAAATTTTAGTTAATTCGCTNGTATCTTTAACCACAATGATAGGTATACCCAATTTTTCTCCTGAAGCTCGCAACTTTGCAGTGCTTGTNGAATCATTGCTNCCGAAAGAGACTATNGAAACCTTATTNTGGTAGGCAGAATCNAGCTGCGAGGCAATCTTGAGCGCTACAGAAGTTTTTCCCGCGCCATGACCTCCCGTCAAAACATGANTTTTACGATCAAATTTGATATCAATTGANTTGGGAATGTTNTTCATTATTCCGCATCTGAGCTCTGCCATTAGTTCGGCCTGGCTTTNAGGCTCATCCACAATATGGTTTAGAAGTTCTCTTAAATGGGCAGAAATTGGAGCAGCATTAACTAAANGNTGAAAATTGTTTTTAATGACATTCGTGGTGTNGCNATGACTTTTTTGAGAGGTACTTTCATTATCCGTTTTACTCTGCACGAAATGTTTTCTTCTTGCGGATGAATTAATTTTCATGGGAAGTTTTTCCAATGCATCTTTTATNACTTCAATTTCTTNCTGAGANTTNNCAATAAGATCTTNCCTGTTATGATTTGAGGATTTNAATGTNGTNTCATTNNNTGNATTCTCGTGGGCTACAANAAGAAATTCTTGTCCGCTTGATTTAACATTTTTCAATATCAAAGCGGATGGTCCGAAACGATCACTTATATCCTTGACGCCGTTAAAAAGTCCATTTGATTTAATTAGCTCGATTCTCATTTTTGACTTTCCTCATTTGGTTCATCTGATATTCCTATACGAGCGAACACCTTGATTTTCTGATCTTCCGGTATCTCTGTATATGAGAGGATGGTTGTATCGCTAAATCTTTGCTTAATCATTCTAGCAAGCCAGGGTCTTACAGGAGGCGCGACCACAATGACGGCTGGAAAACCCTGATTTTCTGCTTCATCTTTTTCCTTTTTGACAGAATCGAGCAGACCCTCTGCAAGATTTGGCTCTATTAAGACTTCACCGACTTTAGCGCTTTGGGTAATACTTGCGATTAGCATTTGTTCAAGTTTTGGATCCAGTGTGATCACATTAAGTGTGTCTCCTAAGTCCACTATCTCTTGAAGCATTAGGTGCCCTAATTTTGGACGTACTAGCTCAGTTAGTTCGTCCGCATTTTGGGTCTTATTGCTCTCAATTAAGAGTGTTCCGAGAATGGTGTGAATGTCTCGGATTGATATAGATTCAAACAAGATGTTTTTTAGTACTTGCATCACTGTCGAAACAGATAGTTTTTCGGGAACGAGATCTTCAACTAGTTTGGGAGAGCGGGTAGCGACCTTATCTAGAATTTCTCTTGTTTCATCGTCTCCCAATAAGTCGCTTGAGTTGGTTCTAAGCAATGCATTCAAATGAGTAGCGATCACGGTGGCGTTATCAACGATGGTATATCCTAAAGTTTTTGCTTCGTCAGACTGACTTTGATCTATCCAATAGGCATCTAACCCAAACGCCGGCTCTTTTGTTGGGGTTCCATCTAAGCTTGAGGTAATGTCACCAGGGTTTATAGCTAAATCGCGTCCCAATTCAAGCTTTCCCGTTCCTCGAACGGCACCTTTGAGCAAGATATTATAATTCATAGGATCTAGATTTAAATTATCTCTAATGCGAATTGGTTGAATTAGAAAACCTAACTCGGCGGATAGCTTCTTTCTGATTCCTCTAACCCGAGACAGTAAGACCCCACCATCTTGTTCGCTAACCAATGGAATTAAGCCGTAGCCTATTTCTAAACTAATTTGATCAACATGCTCTATATCTTCCCAGTCAAGTTCTATTTCATCTTTCTCAGATTGTGCTTCTGCCTGATCTTGTTTTACATTCGAAATAAATTCATTTTTCCTATCTGTAAAGAATGCAAAGGTGGCGAGTCCACATCCGGCTATGATAAACATTAAGTGGGGCATGCCGGGAATTACGCCGAGTATTAGTAAAATGATGGAAGTAATTTTCAGAGCGTTAGGATTTGCAAGTTGGCTTCCAGCTTGATTAGTAGTGGGCTCAGAAGTCGTAACTCTGGTAACAATAATCGCTGTAGAAAGAGAAAGTAATAGGGACGGTATTTGTGCGACTAGGCCATCTCCAATCGTCAGTAAGGTATAAATTTGCGCAGCTTCTTCNAAACCCAGTTCGTGTTGGGTCGTGCCTACAATTAGGCCGCCAACGATATTGATAGCGAGTATCAATAANCCNGCAATGGCGTCCCCNCTAACAAATTTAGACGCGCCATCCATGGATCCGAAAAAATCTGATTCNTGAGCGACTTCCTCCCTCCGACGTAACGCGATTTCCTGGTCAATTATTCCAGCGTTTAGGTCCGCATCAATTGCCATTTGCTTGCCCGGGAGAGCATCGAGGGTAAACCTTGCAATTACTTCGGAGGTTCTCCCTGCGCCCTTTGTTACAACGATAAAGTTGATTATCATTAGGATTATAAAAATGATAAAACCAACCACATAATTTCCTGCTATCACAAATTCTCCAAATGATGCTATTACATTTCCTGCCGCGTCAGGACCTTCATGTCCCCGTATTAGAACGACTCTAGTCGANGCTACATTAAGNCTTAATCGGAGCACNGTTGCCAAAAGCAAAACTAAAGGAAATGAGGAGAATTCCAGAGGCTTATGAACATTAATCGATATCATGACAATAACGAGCCCAGCCATAATATTGAAGGTAAATAGAATGTCTAANGCGACCGATGGCAAGGGAATTACAAGCATGGCCATGATTGCCAAAATTACGATGGGTATTGCTATACCCTTCGCATCGGTAAAGTTGAGTGATTGTCGTAAATCTGACACTAACGCGCCGTTCATATTAAGCCTTATATATCAATATGTTGCGAATAAATTAAAAAATAATCTCAGGATTAAATTCTCTTTGGGAGTAATAAAAGCAATCTA
Organism: Gammaproteobacteria bacterium; assembly: GCA_002727755.1. Classification (GTDB taxonomy): domain Bacteria; phylum Pseudomonadota; class Gammaproteobacteria; order Pseudomonadales; family Pseudohongiellaceae; genus UBA9145. The sequence goes on from PBXX01000062.1 coordinate 10,605, forward strand.
CGTGCCAGAATAATTAACCTAAACATAGTTGGCTGGTAAAGATGGCGTCCAAAGTGTCGATTGGCGCTTTGAATAGGCGAATATTGAGGCCCACGAATTTAGAGTTAATAAAGAGAAGACAAATATGTTTAGTGACAATTATCAAAAACGAAAACTTATAGGATCCAATAAATTTGTGCTTTTGGCTGGGCTTTTGCTGGTTCTATCTAGCTGTAACTGGTACATCCCTTATGAAGACGAGTTTAGCGGCATAGGTGCCTTAGCTCAGGGTGGTGTGATTGAGGCAACAGGCTACTCTGTAATTCAGTCTCATTCAGGCAGTGAGCCGCAGCAACGATTGATGGCGATTAAGGCTGCAAGATTAGATGCGTTTAGGCAGTTGGCCGAAGTAGTTTACGGGACGTATATAGATTCCAACACGACTATCTCAGATTTGACGATACAGGACGATGTATACAGAGCCAGAGTTGAGGGCGTTATTTACGGTGCTGAGTTAGTCAAAATTGAACCGATTTCTAATGATACTTACGCGGTGACCCTAGGCTTACCCAGAGCCATGGTTAATGATTTAAGACTTCTATACATGAGACTAGTTTCGACTAACTGAGAACGATATTGGTGTAGCTTATGAGACTTGGTTTAACCCTCATTTTTTCTTTGCTTGGANTAATCCAGTATGGATTTTCGGCTNAGGGCTCACGNGGTGAGTTATCCCTTGTCAGNCAAGCACTCGCAGATGCGGCCCTTGAAAAGGGTGTTTCAGTGGTCTCAAGNGCTTATGTCGACGAAGATGGTGAACTTGTCGAGTCATCTTTTTATCGCAGTGGCGCAACCTTGCGCGGCGTCAGAATGACTNAATACTTTGAAGATGATCCTTATGACGCGCAAGTTTTGTTTTCCGACACAGCCTTTAATCTTAATCAAAGCTGCCAAGATTTGGCACCTCATAAATATCGAAAAGCAATGAGTATAGATACGAGTGGATTATTGGTCGGTAATNGANTTGACTTAGANTTCTACAATACGCTCGATGAATTTAGATCAGAAATCGAAATGTCTGCGACTTCTGCGATTTCTGGAAATCCAGATTACTATGTATTACCTGTTAATAAACGAACAATACAGGAAATTCATAGGTATTATGCTGAATTAAGCCCGAGATCAAACTTCGTTGATACTAGAAATTCGAATTATGTTATACGTGCTGAGATTGTAGACTTGAGCGCTGTTAGATATTCGGCAAAAAATTTTTACAAACGAGGTATAACCGGTTCTNAANATCTACAAAAATTTGTCAAAAATGGATTCAAACGTCCACTGANACCCTATGAAAANNGAGAAGACACCTCAAAGTCATCTNTTGATTTTGAGCTGGNCATATCGATTGTCCAAAATGATGTTTTAGGATCAGCGCGAAGAGTTATCGCTCAGAATTCACTTAAACTTAGGTATGATGAGAGTAATGATTCCATGAGTTTGCGNGAGCCTTTAATAGATNATCTAAGACGCTTNATTCCTAGCATCACCGAAGAAAATTTGTCATCTAATGAAACTGTAGCCAGCGCTCGGGATCTTTCGGTTATAAGTCAAATTTTCAAATCTACCTTGGAGCAAGCCGCCAACCAAATTAATTGTGAAGTCGAGGTTTTGAAAACGTATGANTCTGAGNCATCATTCGATGATGGGATGAGACTGAATCAAGGTCTACTTTCTGGTGTAAATATTGGCGATCGCTTTATTTTGAGCGAATCTGATTTCACTACAGGAATGAACCCAATCTCGTCGACTCAATTGGAAAATTTAGCGATAGCTGAAGTCACTGAAATCTCAGAGTATAGTTCTGTGCTCAGAGTAATCGAGGGGTCCCAACAGGACTTATATTCGTTAAATGCAGTCCCTTTTTAAAAAATGGAGTGATNACATGAAGAGTGTTTTTAACCGAGTTTGTGTCTGTTTACTTCTGTCGCNGGTACCGGGAATAAGTGCGGGCGCATCAGCTGAGATAGATAGAGCTCTGGATATATTATTGAAAGACTATGACCTTGANGGTTACTTGGATGTGATGGACGAAAGTTCGTTAAATCAAAGCGGATTTTATATCGTNCAGCCGGGTGATACTCTTGATGAAATAATTGTGAAGCTTNTTGGCGAGACTCCAATCAGAAACAGAGTCTTACGAGATGCGTTTGTCCAGGCTAACCCNAACAGTTTTAGAAATAGNAATCCGAATTATATGCTGGCNGGTGTTAGACTTAGAGTGCCGGATGCGGGAGACATACTTGAACTCCTCTTCGATATGAATTCGCCAACTATGAGGAGTGCTAATCAATCGCGAGAAAACTGGGTACATTTCCCTTGAAGTAAGTATTTCTCCAATCTCTTATTTGATAGTAAAACTTTGAATGGTCCAGAGAATATAAGTAAGTATCTTAGGGTACCTGTACCGGATCAGCCAGCGCTTGGAATACTCAGACTTTCACCGATTAAAGCGAGAGAGTTGAATTTAGCACCTGATCAAATCATTAGAGGTGTTGTCTCTGAGGATGGAGATTTTGTTGAAATTTCTACCAGTAATGTTCAACAACAGATTCGAGCTCAGCTACAGCAATGGAAAGGTAGGGTCGTTGAATTAAAGGTTGATCTTGACCAAAGCG
>PBXX01000063.1 GCA_002727755.1 Gammaproteobacteria bacterium
AACTGATACTGAGCAAAGCCAAGAACCCTAAGTAAACTTCTAAGCCATAAGCCGCTGTTTCTCCGGCCACTTGGGCAATCGTAATCGGGCCATTAATGTTTTTTACGGAAATTAAACCGATAACCATCTTCTTGATTGCGCTTAATACAAAAAGTGACTTATCCCAAGTTTCCTCAAGAGCTGGAATAATTGCTGAAATTGGGTTAAACGTAATTTCTCGAACCATTTCAGAGGACACAAGCTGATTTAAACTTGTTCCTTGGGCATAAGCGCCGATCGTTCCATAGATTAAACCACCGGCCTCACGATTTGCCGTTGGCCGCAGATGTAATAAATTCTCTACACCATCACGTTGGACAACAACTTCTATCTCTAGTTCCGGGTTGGACCTGATCTTTTCGACCCAGTCGCTCCAGCTTTCAATAGAAATATCATTGACTCTCAAAACGATATCTCCAGCACGCAAACCACCAATATCCGCTGCCCCATCTTCTATCACGCCACCAATTATTGGAGGGATTTGTACACTCACTATCCCAAGGTCAGCCAGAGGATCAGGTTCAATATTGTTTGCCATCCATTCATTAATGGGTAAAACAATATTCAAGTTTTCATCGATACCTGGTCGAGCTATCGTTAACTTTATTTCTCCTGTTTCACCGAGACGCGACAACATCTTCATGTTTACCTGCTGCCAAGTGAAAGTCTCAGTGCCATCAACTAACAGAATTTCGTCATCCTTCTTTAATTGGGCCAAAAATGCTGGAGATTCATCAACAACGTCAGATACTATTGGGGCTATTCCACTCTTGCCATACGCAAGGTTTAATATCCAAAATACCGCGATGGCTAAAAGAAAATTCGCCGCAGGGCCAGCAACGGCGATTAGTGCTCTCTCAAGAGGAGATTTAGATGCGAAAGATGCGTGTTCCTCCTCTACAGACACATCACCCTTCTGCACGAGCTTAGTGTCTTCCTGACCTAACATTTTTACATATCCACCCAATGGAATTGGTGCTATTACGAATTCAACTCCGTCTTTTCCCCTCCAAGACTTAATAGCCCGGCCAAAACCTATCGAAAATTTAAGCACCTTAACTTTACAGCGGCGTGCAACCCAATAATGACCAAATTCGTGGATTGTAACCAAGATTCCTAGGGTTATGATCAAAGCCACTACACTTAACATTGTTTGAAAAACTATAGCCATTGCACATCTTTACCCAAAAATAAGAAAACTGGGCTAGCTCCCTTTATTAATCAACTGGTTAGACAGTTGTCTCGCCCGCAAATCGAGGTCATGAATAATAGCTATAGATGCAGGCGATTCACAAGGTATTTTCATCATTACCTCTTCAATTATCTGAGGGATTTTTACAAAACTGATCTTACCTTTCAAAAAAGCCTCAACGGCAATTTCGTTAGCTGCATTTAGTAAAATTGGACTAGAGCCTCCCTCTTTAGCTGCCAACCTCGCTAATTTTAAGCATGGAAATCGATCCTCATCTACTTCTAAAAACTGCAAATCTGTGAGTTCAACTAAATCTAGGTGTTCTACTCCCGATTCCATCCGTCTTGGGTAAGTCAAGCCGTACGCGATGGGTATTCTCATATCGGGATTAGCTAATTGCGCAAGTACGGAGCCATCTAGGAAATACACAAGTGCATGTACGATACTTTGTGGGTGAATAATCGCATCTAATTTGGGCATGCCCACGTTAAATAGGTGATGAGCTTCAATCAACTCTAACCCCTTGTTCATCATGGATGCTGAGTCGACGGAAATTTTTTTGCCCATCTTCCATGTAGGATGTGCGCAAGCCATTTCTGGAGTAATGTACTCAAACTCAGAAGAGTCTAAGTTTAAAAATGGGCCTCCTGACGCTGTTAACACAAGTTTTTCTACATTTTTAAAATGAATAGCATTAACTTCTGATTTTTCATTGTTCAAACATTGAAAAATGCCACTATGCTCACTATCGATTGGAATTATAGTTGATCCTGACTCAAGAGCTGTCTTCATAAACAGCTGACCAGACATTATCAAAGCTTCTTTATTGGCTAACAATATCCTTTTCCCGTTTTTTGCAGCGTTAATTGTAGAATTCAAGCCTGCAGATCCAACAATCGCCGCAATTACGATATCAACTGCGGAATCACTAGCAACCTCATCCAAAGCATCTCGACCTACTTTTAATTCCGTATCACAATCAGATTTCTTTAGAGACTCATAACATGAGTCGGCAAGATTTTCATCGCCGATAACAGCAATACGAGGGTTAAACTCCCTGCACTGTTTTATAAGAAGTTCTTCATTTTGATTGGCAGTTATGGCAAAGAGATCAAATTTATTCGAGGATCTCATCAAGTCTAAGCTGCTCCGACCAACCGTGCCTGTAGATCCAAGTATAGTTACCGATTTCTTTGCCATGGATAATTTTTACTTAATAGTTAAGAGTAAGATCAATGAAAAGCATGGCACCACTGCCAAAAGCCCATCCACCCGATCCAAGATTCCGCCGTGACCGGGTAGTATATCTCCGCTATCTTTAATTCCCTGATTCCTTTTAAGCATACTTTCAAGCAAATCTCCCACTACGGAAAGGACTATAGTCGCTACCGTCAAAAATATAATTAAAACGGAATCAACTTGAAAAAACGCTGGAAATATTAAATTAACTATTTTTGTTATCAATATCATTGTCAAACCACAAACTGCGCCTCCTCCCAAAACTCCTTCCCATGTTTTATTTGGACTTAATTTTTCAGCGAGTTTTATGCGTCCGAAGTTTCTACCAATGAAATAGGCACCTATGTCGGTTGCCGCAACCAATATTACAATGAGTAGCAGTAAATATCCCTCTGGATTAAGAAATTTGAGTACTATCATGCCATTCCAGGCTGGAATGATCACCAACAAACCCATCACTGTTAATTTATATTTCTTATTCCAAAACTCAAAATACCTAGGGTAATGGTATAGAAAAAAAACTGAACTGATCCAGAACAACAAACCTATGCAGAGAAAAATCAAGGACATTTCTTTGTCGAAGTGTTCCTGATTGTTACCAAATCCAAGCCCTCGATATAAGAAACTAGCAATACAAAAAAAGCAAATTGCATAAGTAAGTTTAGATGACTTTTTTGTAATCCCAGCAAGTCCAGCCCATTCCCACGCTACAAAGCCCATGAATCCCGAAATTACAATACTAAAAACCAAAACAGACGATTTAGTGCTAATCAAAATGAAAGCAGCAAGGAGAACCAGGGCAGTCTTTATACGCGCTAACAGCACTTCAGTTACCTAATCGAAAGGTTTTGTTCTGGCCACCGAAACGTCTTTGTCTGTGAGCATAATCATCCAAGGCCAGTTTTAGCTCAGATTTGTTAAAATCGGGCCAAAAACAGTCGGTAAAATAAAATTCAGTGTAAGCAAAATGCCATAATAAAAAGTTACTAAGCCGACACTCGCCACCTGTTCTGATGCATAAATCAGGATCGGGAAACCCACCCAAACTTGTATGTTTATTAATCATTGCTTCATTAATTTGCTCCGCGCTTAACTCTTTTGAATGAATTTTATTACAAATTTCTAACGTCGAATTAACTAGATCCCAACGACCTCCGTAGTCGGCAGCTACAATAACAGTTGTTCCAACATTATGTTTAGTAAGGTCCTCAGCGTGCTTCATACCAAGCTGGATTTTCTCGGAAAAGTTGCCCCGTTTACCTATAAACAACAACCTCACGTTATTGTTGTGAAGCTGTTGAATTTCACCCCGATTCAATACAGTTAAGAATAAAGCCATGAGACTTTTTATTTCTCCTGGCGGCCTAACCCAGTTCTCACTGCTAAAGGCAAATAAAGTTACATAAGGTATCGCTTGATCAACACAAGCATTTATTACCAACTTTGCCGCCTCAGCGCCATGTTGATATCCCACTCTTGGAGAAAAACCTTTAGACTTAGCCCAACGGTTATTCCCATCCATAATAAAGGCTATGTGCTTTGGATTGTTTTTTACGATTGGAGAGTCAGGCGTCATTTTCAAGTCAATATGTTCGATTAATCACCTGATAGTTGAGTGTTAGTAAGTCTGATAATCTTCTAAAAAGAAAGCAAGTCCGATTCTTTTGTTTGATACACAGACTCCGCCGTTGTCACATACTTATCTGTAAGTTTTTGCACACTGTCTTCGGCTCGTCTCTGCTCATCCTCACTAATAACCTTTTCTCTTTGTAAATCTTTGAAATCAGAATTTGCGTCTCGACGAATATTGCGAACTGCAATCTTTGTATTTTCAGATTCATTCTTTGCCTGCTTTGTAAATTCCCTCCGCGTTTCCTCTGTTAAAGGAGGCATAGGAACACGAATAGTGTCTCCGTTATTAGATGGGTTCAATCCTAAGTCAGATTTTAAAATTGCCTTCTCTATCTCTCCGATTATATTCTTCTCCCATGGAGATATAATTAGATTTCGCCCTTCTTCTACACTCACATTAGCTACCTGACTTAACAATGTATCAGATCCATAATAAGAAACCATAATACTATCAAGAATACTAGGATGGGCACGCCCTGTTCGAATTTTCTTTAATGACTCTTCCAATGAGGTAATAGACTTTTGCATTCTCTCTTCAGCGTCTTTGATAATATCATCTATCATTCAATGTCCCCTCATCATATTGACTCGTAGCTAATAGTTATTATTGGATTAACGTACCGTCTGAAAGTCCCGATATGTTATCGAAGAGCGAGCCAGGCCTCTGCATGTTAAAAACTTTTATAGGCATTTCATGGTCTCTACATAAACAAATCGCCGTTAGGTCCATTACTTCAAGTTTTTTCTCCAACACTTCATCATAACTTAAACGGCTATATTTAGTAGCTTTAGGATTATTTCTCGGATCATCTGAGTAAACACCATCAACTTTTGTAGCTTTCAAAACTACGTCCGCATTAATTTCTATTCCCCTCAAACAAGCCGCAGAATCTGTAGTAAAAAATGGATTGCCAGTACCTGCAGAAAAAATCACAACATCACCTGAATTAAGATGACGGATTGCCGTCCGGCGATCATATTGTTCCACCACACCACTCATCTGTATCGCCGACATTACTCTTGTTGGCACGTTATTTCTCTCAAGAGAGTCTCGCATTGCCAAAGCGTTCATTACAGTAGCAAGCATCCCCATATGATCGCCGGTTACCCTATCCAATCCTGCAGCACTTAGATGAGCTCCTCTAAACAAATTACCGCCACCAATAACCATCCCTACTTGAATGCCAAGCTCAATTATTTGCTTAATCTCCAACGACATACGGTCTAACACTTTAGGGTCAATACCAAAACCAGCATCACCAGCAAGCGCCTCACCACTCAACTTTAGAAGAATCTTTTTATACTCGCTTTNCAACTTNNCCATNCCGTATCTTCGAGTCAGTTAATTTNTGCTCATGAATTAAGTTGCGCAGCTACTTCNGCAGCNAAATCCTCTTCTTCTTTTTCTATNCCCTCCCCAACCTCATATCGGACAAATTGAACTATATCAGCTCCTACTTCNTCCAATAGATTACGGATGGTGCTCTCCGGGTCCTTCACAAATTGTTGTTCAAGCAAACTAACCTCTGAAACAAATTTACGCAGGCGACCACTAATCATTTTTTCCACGATCTCATCAGGCTTTCCGCTTTCTCGCGCTTGCGCTGCGTATATCTCTGATTCTTTTGCGAGAACATCTTCCGGAACATCTTCAGGTCTTACAACCAATGGATTAACAGCAGCAATATGCATAGCTATATCTCTTGCTAGTGCCCCATCGCCCCCTTTGAGAGAAATTAAAACACCTATTTTTGCGTTGTTATGCACATAGCTTTCAACAATCCCTTGGTTAGCGTTTTCAAAGTTTAATCTTTCAATTCGCCTGACGCTAATATTCTCGCCAATTTTTTGAACTAAAGCTTGCCGCGATTCCTCAAGACCTTTGCTCAATAACACTTCAACACTAGCCTCATTTTCATTGTAAGCAATCTCAAGAGCTTCACTGGCAAAACGTAAAAAATTCTCATCTCTTGCCACAAAATCTGTTTCACTGTTCACCTCAAGAATCACGCCTCGATTGCCATCGCCAGAGACCTTAGCCATCACCACTCCTTCAGCGGCAACTCTACTTGCCTTTTTTGCCGCTTTAAGACCACTAGCTTTGCGGAGATCCTCAATCGCTTTTTCCATATCACCACTGGCCTCTGATAGTGCTTTCTTGCAATCCATCATACCCAAACCAGTTCTTTCTCTAAGTTCTTTCACCATACTGGCAGTAATGCTCGTCATTATTTATGCTCCATTTATATCAAATGAACTTAAAACTAATTATTTGTAAAAAGGGGGCTATATGCCCCCCTTGCTGATCTTTCACGCTCCCAACATCGTATACAAATTTTATACGAGGCACTTACAGCAATTCTTAATATTTTTAATCATCCTGTTTTTCTTTGGCAACTGACTTCTTCTTTGCTGTTACTTTCTTTT
>PBXX01000064.1 GCA_002727755.1 Gammaproteobacteria bacterium
TGAGGAGGCACCCCCTCTCACCGAACACCTTAACAATTCGCCTCTATATCGATTGGTTAATCAGATAGAGTCTCGGGATAACTAAAGGTTATACTTTTCAAAACTCACTTTGTTGTTGGGATACAAGCAGCAAAGCTTCCATCAGAGACTCTTCTTGGTCTGACCGCATTATGATATGCTCTGCATTCAATCTTCAGTGATTTGACAAACCAATACGTCTATGGAATTCAACCATGAAATCGATCTTTGCAGTTAAAATTCCTTTTGCGCATTCACTAGCCCTAGTCTCACTGCAAGTTATGATATTTAGCACAGCTTACAGTGCCGAATTACCAAGTTTTGCTGATCTCGTAGAAAAAAATGGGCCTACAATAGTTGAGATATCTACCTCTCGTCAGGTCGAGCCAAGGGCGCCTATAAATGACCAAGAGTTAAATGATCTACTACGGAGATTGAACCCGGGGCAGGATCCGGATTTGGAGCCAGAAAATATACCAGAGATGCGGCAACGAGGGGCCGTGGGGTCCGGGTTTATAATTTCAGATGATGGATATGTAATTACCAACAATCATGTTGTTGAGGCGGCGGATAAAATTCAAGTTCACTTAAACGATCGAAGAGTTTTTGATGCCGAAGTCATTGGACTAGATGAGCCTTCGGACATAGCGCTTCTTAAAATACCAGCTGAAAATCTGCCATATGTGAGCTTTGGTGATTCGGATGAAGTCAGAGTAGGGGATTGGGTCCTTGCCATTGGCTCTCCTTTTGGACTCGAATTTTCTGCTGCTGCAGGAATAGTAAGTGCGCAAGGCCGCTCAGTCCCTGGAAGATCTTCTTATAACTATATGTCATTTATCCAGACCGACGTTGCCATAAACCAAGGGAATTCTGGTGGGCCTTTGTTCAATTTGGATGGCGATGTTGTGGGAATCAACTCTCAAATTATTAGTAGCACTGGTGGCTCTAATGGCATCTCGTTCTCAATACCGAGCAACGTTGCAGGGAACGTGGTCGAACAATTACGTGAAAGTGGGCGAGTAGAGCGGGGCTTATTGGGAGTGAGGATGCGCGAGGTAGACTATGCGCTTGCAGAAATCTTTGAGATGGAGAGACCTCGTGGNGCGTTTGTTGATGAGGTGCAGCCTAANTCACCTGCCTCTAAGGCTGATATTCGAAATGAAGATATTATTTTAAGGTTTAATGATCATGAGATCGAATTTTATACTGACCTGCCTTTTTATGTTGGTCAATATAAACCCGGCACTCAAGCAGAAGTCTTACTGTTTAGAAATGGGGATTTGTTGACACAGACTGTAGANCTTGGGAGCTCGCCTACCAATACCGTGGCGTCGGTTGGANNGCAANCTANTCAAAATCGCCTCAACCCTTTAGGNTTTGANGTGACAGATTTGAGNAGTGAGACAAAGCAGGTAGCNGGTATTACAGGCGTGCGCATTACTGAAATGAATGAGGGGCCTGGGAGGTCAGCTGGATTATTGGAGGGTGATGTTATAGTGGCTCTAAATCGTCAAAATATCTCCTCGNCTGAAGATTTTGAAGGAATAGCGTCAAAGCTGCCGTCTTCTGGATTTGTTCCGATTAGGATATTGAGAGAGGGGCAAGGCACTACCATGGCTTTGGAGTTATCTCAGTAGACCATTCGAGACCTCTCGTTACTCTAATTTACTCACAATTCCAGAGTTGATTTGTGTCCGATTTAAGTCATATTAGAAATTTTTCGATCATTGCTCATATAGATCATGGCAAATCAACTCTTGCCGANCGATTTATCCAAAAATGCGGTGGGCTNAGTGATCGTGAGATGGAAGCACAAATTTTAGATAGCCTTGATATCGAAAGAGAGCGTGGCATCACAATTAAGGCCCAGAGCGTTACTTTGCATTATGTAANTTCTAGCGGCCAGAAATATCANNTGAATTTTATNGATACACCNGGNCATGTTGATTTCACTTACGAGGTCTCTAGGTCCTTGTCCGCTTGTGAGGGGGCTCTATTAGTGGTTGATGCAGGTCAGGGAGTTGAAGCGCAATCAGTTGCGACTTGCTACACGGCGATTGACCAAGGTCTGGAGGTCATTCCAGTGTTAAACAAGATGGATTTACCTCAAGCGGAGCCAGAAAGGGTCCGGATGGAAATAGAGGAAATTATTGGTTTGGATGCAACTGATGCGGTTTGTGTTTCTGCGAAAACTGGAATGGGTGTTGACCAGATTCTTGAGGATATCATTGCCAAAGTTCCTCCTCCTGAGGGTGATCAAAAAGCTGAGCTTAAAGCGCTAATTATTGATTCTTGGTTCGATAATTACCTTGGGGTGGTTTCTTTAGTAAGAGTGTATGAAGGAACTTTGAGAAAGGGCGATAAAATCAAGGCAAAGTCCATAGGTAAAGGTCATACTGTCGATAGCGTTGGAGTGTTTACGCCAAAAAGGCATGAATTGGAAGAGCTTGCCGCTGGAGAAGTTGGATTCATTGTCGCTGGTATAAAGGATATTCACGGAGCGCCTGTTGGCGATACTATCGTTTTGGCGAACAATTCTGAAGTGGAGGCACTTTCAGGTTTCAGAAAAATTCAGCCTCAAGTATATGCAGGATTGTTTCCTGTATCATCGGATGATTTTGAAAACTTCCGTGATGCTCTCTCAAAGCTAACCCTTAATGATGCTTCTTTGTACTACGAACCAGAGAATTCAGATGCATTAGGCTTTGGTTTTCGGTGTGGTTTTCTTGGAATGCTGCATATGGAAATTATTCAAGAGAGACTCGAAAGAGAGTACGACCTATCTTTAATTACTACTGCACCGACCGTGGTATATGAAGTCGAACTTATTGATGGAGAAATAATTAAAGTAGATAGTCCTTCAAGTTTACCTGCAGTAAATAATATTCAAGAAATGCGGGAACCGATAGTGCTTGCCAATATCCTTGTGCCTCATGAGCATCTTGGCAGTGTTATTACATTGTGTGTTGAGAAGAGGGGCGTACAAAAAGACATGCAATTTATAGGAAAGCAAGTGTCCTTAAGTTATGAGATACCGATGAACGAGGTAGTCTTAGATTTTTTTGACAGACTTAAGTCTGTCAGCAGAGGTTACGCATCTCTAGATTATCATTTTGTGCGATTTGAAAAATCTAACCTTGTAAGGTTGGATATTCTCATAAATGGGGATAAGGTTGACGCGCTTGCCCTGATCGTTCATCGGGACCATGCCATGTCAAAAGGAAGGCTGCTGACTGAAAAAATGAAAGAACTAATTCCCCGTCAGCTGTATGATGTGGCTATTCAGGCTGCAATTGGGGGTCAAATTATATCTAGGCAAACTGTAAAAGCTTTGCGTAAGAATGTTACTGCAAAGTGTTATGGCGGTGATATTACTCGAAAGAAAAAACTACTGGAAAAACAAAAAGCGGGCAAGAAACGGATGAAGAGAGTTGGAAATGTAGAAGTTCCTCAGGAAGCTTTTTTAGCAGTTTTAAAGGTGGATTCTTAAAAATGGACATCGATTTTTCTTTGGTACTTGTCATTCTGGTGGGTGTCTGCGGTGGTTTATGGTTGTTGGATTTTCTTCTTATTAAGCGATCAAGAACGGAAGCAGTTGAAAACTATAAACGCACTCAAGTTGGCAGAAAAAGCAAGGATGAAATAGACAATACACTGGCTGAACTTTCAAAAGAACCTCTCATCATAGAATATGCCAAGTCATTTTTTCCTGTCTTGTTTCTTGTATTGGTTTTACGATCATTTTTAATCGAACCATTTCAAATACCCACCGGCTCAATGATTCCAACTCTGAATGTTGGGGATTTTATCTTAGTGAACAAATATGCGTACGGCATTAGGTTGCCAGTTATAGGGACAAAAATAATTAGTGTTGATGACCCTGAAAGAGGCGAGGTTATGGTATTTATTCCCCCGCATGAGAATAAATACTACATTAAACGAGTTATCGGATTACCGGGCGACACGGTGCGGTACGAAAATAAAACTCTTTTTATTAATGGTGAGGAAATACAAAAAGAATATATAGAAAATATCACTGTCAGCACCAGTATCGGGGGTCTAGCCGGCACGCTATCCAGTGAAACTTTGGGTTCTGTCGTTCACCCTACGCAGCACATTGATGTGGCCGGTGGTCGTCGACTAAGAACAACATGGGTAGTGCCTAATGGTCACTACTTTATGATGGGTGATAATCGAGATAATAGTGCCGATAGCCGTGAATGGGGGCCTGTGTCGGAAGAGAACATTGTTGGCAAAGCAATCGCTGTCTGGATGCACAAAGATCCTGGTTTGAACATACCGACTTTTTTTCAAAATCGCTTGATTAAATAATTAGTCAAAAATTTGGGTTTTACAATAAAATCAAATGACGAAAGAAGTTGATAGACTTGAACACACGTTACATTATTCTTTCACTGATAAGAGTTTAATTCTGACTGCTCTGACCCATCGTAGCTTTGGAAAAANNAATAACGAGCGNCTTGANTTTTTNGGAGATTCGATCTTAGGNTACCTNGTCGCAGAGAGGCTATTCCAGCGTTTCACTGCTGCGCCTGAAGGNGCTCTNAGTCGCATACGTTCATCATTAGTNAATCAAACNACTTTGTCTNCTATAGCGCGAGAACTAGATTTGGGTGGATGCTTGCGGCTGGGGGATGGAGAGAAAAAAACNGGTGGTGATCGCGATTCCATTCTGGCTGATGCGCTTGAAGCGCTAATCGCAGCAATCTATTTAGATTCAGNTCTTGAGAACTGTGGCAGAGTGGTTGAGTCCTTGTTTGAATCCCGACTACAGGAAGATATTGAAATTGTTCAGCAAAAAGATCCTAAGACGCAACTACAGGAATTTTCTCAGGCTCGAGGTCATAAGCTTCCAGAATATTCAGTTGTCAAGGTGGAAGGAGAAGCTCACAACCAGATTTTTTATGTTCAATGCAGTGTTGAAGGCTTCGCGAAGATAGAGGCATGTGTTGGCAGCAGTAAAAGGTCAGCTGAGCAAGCTGCTGCAAAAAAAATGCTGAAATCGATAGAAGATGCTAATTGAAAAAAAGTGAAGATTCAGTGAAGACTTTTTGTGGCTATGTCGCCATCGTTGGACGACCAAACGTTGGAAAATCGACTCTTCTTAATCATTTACTAAAACAAAAAATTAGTATTACATCACGTAAGCCTCAAACAACACGGCATCGTATTCTGGGAATCGAGACTAAGGGACAATACCAATGTGTCTTCGTCGATACGCCAGGGTTTAACTCTGGAGAGAATAAAGCGCTTAATCGAATCATGAATGAAACGGTGTTAAGCGTAATTGCAGATGTTGATTTGGCGCTGTTTGTCGTTGATCGATTAAGTTTTAATCGTGGTGATGTTCAGGTGCTGGATTTACTCAAGAAAAGTAAGGTTCCGATTATACTAGCTATTAATAAAATCGATCTGGTTAAGACGAAGAATGACTTCTTGCCTCATATTCAACGGCTTTCTAGCTTATTCCAGTTTGCAGAGATTGTGCCCATTTCTGCTTCAACAGGGTACAATCTTGATCTGATAACAAGATTAACTACTGACTTCCTTCCTGAAAGCCCATTCCTATTTCCAACTGATCAAATTACTGACCGAAGCTCGAGATTTCTGGCAGCGGAACTAATTCGTGAAAAAATAACACGGCAGTTAGGCGATGAAATCCCTTATGAAGCGTCCGTTGAAATAGAAAATTTTCAAGATAATGAAAAAATCATAAATATTGGTGGATTAATACTCGTAGACAAGCCTGGGCAAAAGAAAATCATCGTTGGCAAAGGAGGTGAGAGACTGAAAAGAATTGGGTCTGTTGCCCGCGAGGAGATGGAGACAATTTTTGGTAAAAAAATTATGTTAAGGCTTTGGGTTAAAGTTAAAGGCGGCTGGGCAGATGATCAAAGGGCACTGCAGAGTTTAGGGTTTTTTGATTAAATCCAACGATCATGGAGAATAGAATTCAATTACAGCCGGCTTATGTTCTTTTCAGTCGGCCATTCCAAAATACCAGCCTATTGTTGGATTTCTTTACTATTGATTATGGCAGAGTTCGGGCTGTTGCAAAAGGAGCTCGGCGTCAGTCCTCGAAATATCGATCGCTTCTACAGCCGTTTCACCCATTGCTAATCGCATATACAGGCAAGGGAGAGATAAAGACATTAGGAAACGTTGAATCAAGTGTTACACCAATTAGCTTAAAGGGAGAACGATTATTTAGCGGAATTTATTTAAATGAAATTCTATGTCGTCTTTTACATACCCACGCAGAGCACAAGCCACTGTTTAAAATATATCAAGAAACTCTCGTAGCACTGCAAGGCTCCGGCAACCTTGAGGCTATTTTGCGTATTTTCGAATTAAATTTACTCTCAGAGCTTGGCTATGCGATAAATTTTTATGAAGTTTACTCAACCCAACAACCAATAGTAGAAGAGGAGTTATATAAATTTTCTCCGGATTTAGGGTTTGAATTAATCAGTAGGCAAGATTGTGAGGAAGATCCGCAGTGCCTTTTTGAGGGCGGCATTTTGATCTCTATAAGAAAGCTGGAAATGGGGAATAAGGAAGTAGCAAAATCGGCTAAACGTCTCCTACGAATTGCTTTGAAATCTTTGTTGGGAGGCAAGCCCTTAAATAGTCGAGAGCTTTTTGCATCGCTATGAAAATTGGATTACTTGTAGATTAATGCTCACTTTCGTGAATGAAAGGTTGAGTGTAGAATAACGTTAAATTCAAAAATTTTAATACTTAGTTTTTAGATGCCTTATCCGACAATTGAGACGCTTATAGGTGGCACGCCTCTAGTGAGGTTGCAGCGGTTGCCTGGGAAAACAACTAACACGATCCTTGTAAAACTGGAGGGTANTAATCCCGCAGGATCAGTAAAAGATAGACCTGCTTTGAATATGATTCAGCAAGCAGAATTACGNGGAGANATTAGCCCTGGGGACAACTTGATTGAAGCAACAAGTGGGAACACAGGAATTGCTCTTGCAATGGTCGCTGCAATTAAGGGCTATAACATGATCTTAATCATGCCAGACAATTTAAGCGACGAGAGAAAGGCTGCTATGGTGGCCTATGGTGCGGAGTTGATTCTGGTAACCGAAAAGGAAGGAATGGAGGGAGCTAGGGATCTTGCTATACAGTTGCAAGAAAAGGGTCGAGGAAAGGTGCTTGATCAATTTGCAAATAACGATAACCCGAGTGCCCATTATTCGAAAACTGGACCTGAAATTTGGGATGGAACTAACGGACAGGTAAGTCACTTTATTAGTTCTATGGGAACTACCGGGACGATAATGGGTGTTTCNCAATATTTGAAAGAGNANAATCCAAGTATCAAGATCCTAGGGCTTCAACCGACTGATGGTTCAAAAATTCCCGGAATAAGGCGCTGGCCTGAAGAATACTTACCTAAAATTTTTGATGCTAGGCGTGTAGACGAAGTGATTGATGTGAAGCAATCTGACGCAGAGGCCACCATGCGAGCTTTAGCCGTGGAGGAAGGAATATTTTGTGGAGTATCGTCTGGTGGTTCAGTGTTTGCTGCCTTGGAACTTTCGACCAAGGTTGAAAATGCTACTATTGTGGCCATAGTTTGTGATCGAGGTGATCGTTATCTGTCTACTGGAGTTTTCTCTTCGAAATAAAAGANCTAAAGCATCGCGCTGGGAAGGGTAATTGGCTAAACGTAGCAACCGTTTAAGATCNCTNAGAGGGGATCCANTTGAAATCAAGATAGAAGGTATGAGTCACGAAGGTCGTGGAGTAGGCCGAGTGAATGGCAAGGTTGCATTCGTTCAGGGNGCTTTGCCGGGAGAGGTTGTTCAAGCTGTCTATCAAAAAAATCGAAGTCAATTCTCTGATTTAAAAGCTATTGAAATCCTCAAATCATCCCCTGATCGGGTCAAACCTCCATGTATCTATTCTGACACTTGTGGAGGTTGTTCTCTCCAACATCTCAGCAGCGAATCTCAGCTAACTTTTAAGGAAAACGTTTTAATTGAACAACTTGAAAGTATCGCTGGTCTGAAACACACAGAGTTTTACTTACTACCCAAGCTCCATGGAAAAGTTATGGGATATCGAAGGAAAGCGCGTCTCGGNGTGAGAAACGTAGTAAAAAAGGGTGGAGTTTTAGTAGGTTTTAGGGAAAAAAATAGTGGATTTATTNTGGATATGGAGAACTGTAAGGTCATCAATCAAAGGGTCAGTTCCCTAATCATTCCATTGCGNCAGATGCTTACATCGCTTGGTGCGGCATCGGATATACCTCAAATAGAGGTTGCTGTTGGTGATCCTCCGGCAGGAGCATTGGAGAATAACACTATCGCTCTGGTCTTTAGGCACCTCGTCGATCTTAGTGANAGAGATATAGAGCTGATAAAAAGTTTTGGNACGACTAATGGAATTGACATCTATTTACAGCCCGGCGGGATTGATTCTGTTAAAAAAATATCAAACGATAGCGGAAAGCAGCGTTTGTATTATTCTCTGCCGGCTTATTCGCTAAAACTTGGTTTTCATCCGATGGATTTTACTCAAATAAATGGTGAAATGAACATAATGATTGTCGATAGAGTTGTTGAAATGTTGGATCTTCAAGAAGACGACTCAGTGTTGGATTTATTCTGTGGTCTTGGAAACTTTACTTTACCGATCGCAACNAAAGTAAACTCTGTGACTGGTGTTGAGGCAAGCCAAGAAATGGTCGAGCGGGCTAAAGAAAATGCGTCTCAGAACAAACTTTTCAACGTTAAATTCTTTGCTGAGGACTTATACAAATTACCAGTAACTAAAGCATGGACGACTGCTAAATATACCAAAGTAGTATTGGACCCGCCTCGAACTGGAGCATCCGAAATATTACCAACCATAGTGAAGAAAAAACCCGAAAAAATCATGTATGTTTCATGCAACCCATCAACTNTNGCGCGAGATGCTAAAATTTTAGATGCTAATAACTACCAACTGAAGTCGGCTGGTGTCATGGATATGTTTCCTCATACTAGCCATGTCGAATCGATCGCGGAATTTGTGCGAATATAATTGGAATTTTAATGACTAATCAACTAGNAAAAGATTTTCTCGAAAAAAAAAGTGCGATTGAAANGTTGCAAGAGATTATGGCTATGCTTCGAGATAAAGTTCATGGTTGTCCATGGGATCTTGATCAGACCTTGGTTTCTTTAATACCTCACACGATTGAAGAAGTTTACGAGGTTGCGGATGCAATAGAGAAAAACGACATTGATAATATCGTTGACGAATTAGGTGANTTGCTTTTTCAAGTTATTTTTTATGCGCAAATAGGAAATGAGGAGAAAATATTCAATTTCGAAGATGTTACAAACGCGATTGTTCGCAAACTTTTGCGGCGTCATCCGCATGTGTTTCCAACCGGTGATGCTAAGAGCTTTGGGCGAGGAAAGAAAATTTCTTCTGACGAGGTAGTCACTAATTGGGAATCGATAAAACTTGAAGAAAAAAAAGAAAAACTAGAGGAGAGCAACAGTGAGAGTGCTCGTAGTGTTTTTGATAATCTGCCGGGGGCACTGCCAGCCCTTCAAAAAAGTGTAAAACTTCAAAAATTAGCAGGTAAAGTCGGATTTGACTGGCCAGATACCTCCGATGTCCTTGTAAAATTAAAAGAAGAGNTTGTTGAGCTTGAAGAAGCTATTGGTAAAAGTNATAAACAGGAAATAGAATCAGAATTTGGTGATGTTCTATTCACTGCAGTGAATATGGCAAGACATCTGAATGTTGATCCAGANTTGGCTTTAAGAGGAGCTAACGGGCGATTCAAAAATAGGGTTGTATGGATTGAAAACGAGCTGGGTAAAAACGNGGAATTTGTTTCAGACAAAAATATTGACGANTTGAATCAACTTTGGAATGAAGCCAAACGTCATGAAATAGAGCTCGATTAATCATAGATTGAATTGGAGAGAAAAAATGAGAATTATATTATTAGGCGCACCAGGNGCTGGTAAAGGAACNCAAGCTCAGTATATTTGTGAACAATANGGTATTCCTCAAATTTCTACTGGTGATATGTTGCGAGCAGCAGTTAAAGCCCAGTCTGAATTGGGGAAAAAGGTAGAGAAAGTAATGGCTTCGGGAGGGTTAGTGACCGATGAAATTATAATTGCTTTAGTTAAAGCCCGTATTGAAGAGGAAGATTGTAAAGATGGNTTTTTATTTGATGGATTCCCAAGAACTATACCCCAAGCTTCTGCTTTACTAGAAAGTAATATTCTAATTGATGTTGTTCTAGAAATTGATGTCCAAGATGATGAAATAGTAAAACGCCTCAGTGGTCGAAGAGTTCATCTAGATTCAGGGCGTGTCTACCACATAGTATATAATCCGCCTAAAAATGAAGGCTTCGATGATGTAAGTGGTGAAGAACTGATTCAAAGGGAAGATGATNAAGAAGAGACAGTGCGGAATCGTTTAAAGGTATACCACCAACAAACAAAACCTTTAGTGGAATACTATACCCAGTTANCAAGTTTGGANAGCAATATTAGGGTTATAAAAATAAATGGTTTGGCAAAAGTTGATTCGATAAAAGAAGAGATTTTTAATATGCTTTAAATAAATCTCGTTTTATTTTTTATNTTGTTTNAAAAAAATGATTAGTAGGTTACTNAAACCAATTTTNGTTTAATAACGAAAGACTTATTGTGTAAAAGGATAATAGCAGGTAAACGTTCTCAAACATCCNTTAACTCGACGTATTTTTTTTTAAAAATTCAATACTTTTTCTTAAAGTTTTNTAACTAACNAGCGAAATATCTATTTGATACCATACACAAGTGTTTTGGTTGTCTGCAAAAAAAGATAGATGGTTTTAAAAGGAAAACATCAACTCGAAAAAGACGGGGAAAATTATGGCTAAGAAAAAAGTAGCAAAAAAGAAGGCACCTGCTAA
>PBXX01000065.1 GCA_002727755.1 Gammaproteobacteria bacterium
GGGGAAAACTTGTGAAAAAAGCTTTATACAGTCTAACGACGACATTACTAGCTAGTTTTACTTCTGCAGTTTTTGCAGGAGAGAGAGTTGGTGACTTTGCCTTGATTGATAATCAAGGTACTCAGCACCACATGGCTTGGTATGACGACCAGAACGCGGTGGTCATTCTACCTCAAGCTGTCGGTGCGACTGATACCTCTGCACTCTCTGCATTAGAGGGACTAAAAGACTCTTATGCAGAACAAGGAGTCGTATTTTTCCTCATGAATCCTGGAATGGAAACCGACCGAGAAGCAGTCTCTAAAGATCTTATGTCTGTAGGTACTGAGCTTCCTGTACTTATGGATGACGCTCAGCTTGTCACCGAAGCTCTTGGAATAACCCGTCTTGATGAAGCCGTTGTTTATAATCCTAAATCTTTTGAATTAGTCTATCGCGGTCCGGTTGGAGCTGAATTGGAGTCAGCACTACAGCGCACTTTGGATGGCTCTGATGATTCACTGGTAACGATTGCAACGAACGGTATTGAAATTAAATACACCGGTGCAGGAGCAGATCGAATTCCCTCATACGTCGCAGATGTAGCACCAGTGATAAAGGAAAATTGTGCAACTTGTCATCGAGAGGGAGGAATTGCTCCTTTCGCGATGGACAGCAAGTTAGCCCTTCAAGGCTGGTCTCCAATGATTCGCGAGGTCGTAATGACTAAGCGCATGCCCCCTGGCCAAATTGATAATAAGGTCAGTCACAAAATGAAGAACGAGATGAATCTTACCGATGCTGAGATGCAGACTCTGGTTCGGTGGGTAAATGCTGGAGCACCTGTTGACGGCGATGTGGATCCACTGGTTGGACTTCAATGGCCTGAAACTAAGTGGGTTGTCTCAGAAGAGCTGGGAGAGCCAGACTTAATCGTAAAGATTCCACCACAAGCNNTACCAGCGACCGGAGTACTAGATTATAGAGACATTCCTATCGATCTTGGTTTAACNGAAGACCGTTGGGTGCGNGCCAGTGAAGTTTCACCCGACAAGAAGGAAGTCCTTCACCACATCATTACTACTGTGATTCCACCCGAGGGAGCTGCGGATCCGCAAACTCTTTTCGTAAATGCGATAAATAGCTTACCTGAAGAGCGAGCTGCTGCNATAAGAGCGGAAGTNTTTGCTGCTTTNGCGGCAGGTAACCCACCACCTATNGATAAGATTTTNCANGAAAANCCTGACATAGATCTNGGTGGTCTNNTGGGCGGCAGNGACCCGGATATGGGNCAGGTAGCAGGNTACGCGCCAGGCAACAGTTACAACCTAGCNGAAGAGGGAGTAGGNGGGCTTCTGAAAGCAGGGACCTCCCTTAACTTGCAGCTTCACTACACAACCTCTGGTAAAGANGTAACCGATGCCACTGAAATTGGTATTTGGTTTTACCCAGAGGGTCAGGTTCCAGAGCAAAGAATGGGTGGAGGAGTAGGCAATTCATTTTCTATCTCAATACCAGCCGGTGCNAAAGACCATGANATGCAGCTAGTAACTCACGTAAATGAAGAGGCNGAACTTTACAGCCTGATGCCACACATGCATTTCCGTGGNAAGCGNATGAAGTTTACCGCCAGATANCCNGATGGCAGTGAGGAGTTNCTCTTATCAGTGCCAAATTANGACTTCAACTGGCAGTTAGCACANGAATTAGNCGAACCCTACCTCGTTCCTGCGGGCACCGANATTATTGCAACCGGTGCATTCGATAACTCCGCACAAAATCCAGCAAATCCGGATCCTAGTATCGAGATTAACTGGGGCGAGCANAGCTTTGAAGAAATGTTCATGGGATTCTACTCATGGAAAAATACCGATCAAGGGGGTGGAGACGATTGATCGATNGCTTAGCTTTATAAAGACGGGGTGCCANGCACCCCGTTTTTTTTNCCTATTGCCTTGGTGGAGGTAAAGTCCAATCGCATCCCTCGCAATTTGGATTAATGTNATTCTGCGCCAGAACATCAAAAATGAAGTCTCTCCAAACTTCATTGGGTTGCCAAACAGTATTCATATCTGCNTTTGCNTCTGCCAAAGCGACATCCTCAAAGATAACCCGATATAAAAAGCTAAAGGCCGTTGCCCTGTAATTAACTTGGCAATGNAAAAGCGTTTTTTTCTGCTTNTTGCGCTCCATGGCATCAGCAAATGCATAAAATTCATCGGGAAGCGGGTTTTGATAGTCAACCGGTACCTGCATGTACTCCATCCCCAACCCCTTTACCACCTGATCTGCATCCGGCAAAGCGTTTGGATTATTAGTAAATGCAATGTATACGACACGCTCGAAACCATTTTCAGCGATCGTTGCAAATTGTTCTCGAGTCGGTTGGCCAGCACTGGCAAATGTTGCACTATACTGTCGAAAATTAACGATTTCAGCTAGAGCTGAATTTGGCTCCTCAAGTGCCTGCACTGCGGAATTAAATACAAAACCAGCCAGTACGGATAGAACTATGTTTTTCATTATCTCTCCAATTTTTACAAATTCATTATTAAATGGCATATTTCGAACATACTATAACAGACAGGTAGAANCAGTATCCAATTAAGAAAAACGATTTGANTTAATCTCGTTCAAATGCNAAGAAAAAACATAGAAAANTTNCAACACTCACACTCCTTNGGACATGACGNCAAACGACCAGGCGAGGTCCGAACCTTTATTGTCATCGCGATAACAGCATNNATGATGATCCTNGAAATCGCCACAGGTATNGCCTTTGGTTCGATGGCACTCCTNGCGGACGGANTNCACATGGGCTCTCACGCNGTTGCACTCGCTATCAATGCCTTTGCTTATATTTATGCGAGACGCCATGCAAANGATCAAAGATTTAGTTTTGGNACTGGAAAAGTAAACACACTTGGTGGTTATACGGGAGCGGTATTACTTGCCGTTTTTGCAGCAATGATGGTCTTCGAAAGCATCTCAAGACTACTCAACCCTGTCGACATCGCTTTTAATCAAGCAATTCTGGTCGCAACCCTCGGATTGCTCGTCAATGGTGCATCCGTNTTCATACTTGANGTCGAACATTCACATGACGATCACTCACATGCTCACCATGACCATNCACATCACCACGACCACAACCTGAAATCAGCATATTTACATGTTCTTGCGGACGCGTTGACTTCACTTCTTGCAATATTCGCCCTACTGATCGGCAAATACTTTGGTGCTATCTGGATGGATCCTCTTATGGGGATAGTGGGAGCCGTGCTCGTAACCAAATGGTCNTTGGGCCTTCTCAAATCCACAAGTTCCATATTATTAGATCAACAAGGAACTGAAGAAGAGTGTAGAAAAGTGCGAGAGGTAATTGAATCAGACGGAAAGCACACTGTCGTCGATCTTCACTTATGGAGCTTAGGTTCGGGTATCTCGTCCGGGATTATCTCTATTGTTTCAAGCGATCCCCAGACAACCAACTACTATAAGGCAAAAATCAACGAGGTGGCAGAACTGCAACACATTACGGTTGAGTTGCATAGTGATAATGGCGACGACTACTAGAAAGCTTCAATCAATGTTTAGGTGCTTAGATAAAAACGCAAACCCATCAATGCATTGTTTTTTAAAGTTCCGTTTTAAGACACTTACTTAATGAAGTCCTTTCTAACCACCCCACTTAAGTAAATTCAAAAATTCCCTCTTTGTTTTTGGTCCGTAAGTCAAAAAATTAGGTTGAGGGTTTTCTTGGTACGCCAATTTTTCCTGACTTACGAAGTCTGAAGCAGTCAGTCGTTGAATTTCTCTCTGATCAATACCATAAGGCACTGCCGCATTCTTCCCAAAGATTTTTTCTCTTATTCTTTGAGTTATTGCAGGATATCCGAATCTCTCTTGGTATTCGTTAGAAATTTGGAATGTNCTAAATGCTTGGATTTGATCNTGGGGNGAGCCATACCAAATTGAGTCTGTGCCCCANAGNACATTATCTTCTCCACANTACTTAAGGAGTTTACCAAGCGCATGCGCTGCATCATCGGGTTTCTGCATAAGAAGGCGCCAGGTGCTCCCAAGTTCAGCATATACATTGGAGTTTGGTGAAACGTCATTGTCGACAAGCGATTGAATNAAGGTGTCAATCCCATCTCTTCCTGCTCCAGCAACAAATTCGACCTCTTCATTGGTGCTAACATAACTGGAGTGATAAATCAGAAAATTCATTTCGGGAAACATTTTGGCTACAACACCAATGTCGCTTGATTGGCTATGCTCATATGAGCGNGGACCAAAAGGCAATCCCTTGTGAATACAAATATTTTTGACTCCTAATTTTTTTGCACGNTCNATCATTGCTATGCCGGCATCATCATGCAAAAAATAACCAATTCCNCCGGGNCCGTACTGCGTATAGGTCTTAAACGCCGAAATGTTCCAGTTCTCGGCAAGCTCATCCATAGCTTCCAGATCTCCATCTTGGTTCGGATTCACCCGTCCATGAATCATCAGCCTCTTACTCCCGTCAAGTTCAGCAACTATTTCCCTAGTCCTATCGGCGTCTTCGATCGTTACCGGTTCAGTCTCGTGAGTCGAAGGTACGAAGGACAAAACCATGATGTCTGTATCACTATCNAAAAAGATATCCTTGATAAATTCACTCTCTGACAGGCAGTCAAGGTATCCACGATCTCCCTNGCCTCCTGCNGCACATCTAGCCTTTTGCATGCCAGCATAAGGTCTCGCATCAGGTGGAATTCTAGACAACCAATCCCCCTCGGGATTTACATAGTGACCTTGCACATCAAATATAAACTCACCACCACCAACTTGGGCATTTGCTGAATCAGTTTCTAAAGCACTTTCTGTAGTGACATCAAAGAAACCACCGGTACTGCCGTAATACGCATTTGCATGATTGATGGCTAACAAGGTACTCGCAGCCCCGCAGCTAGAAACTAAAAACTCCCTTCGGGTTTGACCCTTNCTNTTCGCNTTTTTTGTTGCCCANTCCAAGGCAAGTTTGTTTCCTTCTCTATTTCTTTTTGAGATCGGTATTGGTTCATACTCACCATTAGAAGTGCTATCAATTTTTATAGGTAATCTGACACCATCTTTGTCCAAGATATCTTTCGTTGTCATTGTCTAGNCCCCAAGTCGTGTTCNGTNNTTAACACAACCCAATTAGTAATTTGCNCTACATCGTCGGAATTAAATCCAGTTTTTCAAACAATACACTCTCTATCTTTTCTCTGCTATAAAACGCCGGAAAAACTTTNTCGTTCGCCCACAGCTCAAACAAATTATCATACAGAGGGCTGTCNGGGTCACCAACCTGACCAGGGGTATTCATACCGAGGGTATTATCCCAATCTCTGGTATCAACAAAGATCCTAAAAGATGCACCCGAAGTTTGATTATCTCCACTTCCAGTGTTACCGAGAGTAAATCCATTCCCACCTCTAGGAGCTGGNCCAACATTTAACCGATCCCTTAATTCTTCGTTCAGGGCAGGACTTAAGGGATGGCGGATTAATGCATGCTTATAGTCTTCTTGCCCATAAACCCAGTCTTTAAATTCTGGCCCCAATTTTTGCTTAAGATTTTGTATACCCTGTGAAAGAGTTTGCAACAAAAATTCGTCCCTGCCCTGAATTGGGTCATTGCCGAAATCGCCGTCCGGCGCCAGAAGCATATCGATNGCCGTTTTCATGCCNACACTNACGTATGATTTAGCAATTTCCGGCACTTTTAATAATTCAATGTTATCAAGCAGCTGTCTTTCAAAAGCAACATAAATACCCGCNTCGACNGANTCCTTANCNAACACGAAATCCCAATNCAGAAGCATCTGGCGAGCTTGTTCGACCTCCAAATCATCGGATTCCAANTCTTTAAAAAACGGGATNAAAGTTCGGGCAGGAATTGAAAGNTAGTCATGCTGCAATTCCACCATGTCAGTCATNTTGAACTTTCGTCCNGAGCCCAANACTTCNCTTCCCCTTGCCCAACGATAGGGGTCAGTCCATGTAAAACCTATCGCGTCAAGGTACGGATAATCAGGTTTAGTATAGTTACTGTTAGAAGTTTCGATATAACCACGGTCTGGATTGAACTCGTTTGGCTTTGCTTTTATCGGTAAGTAGCCATCCCACTCGTAACGTCCATCTCCCGGAACGGGCACCATGCCGCTAAAATTCCTGCGTATTGGTGCGATACCAACCGCTTGCCATCCAATATTACCCTGTCTNTCTGCCCAGATCATATTCTCGCCNGGAATGTTNCTGAAATTCGANGCCTCNCGAAATTCCTCCCAACTAGTAGCNTGGTCCATACGNAAGGATGCCAAGTACGGTGANCCACCAACTTCCATCCAAGCCGGCCTGATNGCATAGGCGAGAGAATTTTCTTGATCCTCAAAGACCACNGGTCCGTGCCGTGTATATTTNAGTTCTACACTAACTGNNCTTGCATCTTTNACCTCTATCGTTTCAGAAATCACACGCATCTCNTCCCATTCACCTAGATAGCGATATTGCGAAGGATTATCTGGATTAGTCTCATAAACATAGAGATCTTCACCNTCAGTATTAAACACGGTTAGACCCCAAGCACCATGTTCATTGTGCCCTATGGAAATACCTGGAATTTCTGGCTCTCCGCCACCGATAACATTCCAACCAGGTCCGACTAGATGAGACCAATAGCGCAAAGATGGCACGGCTTGGGAGCGATGTGGGTCATTTATCATCATTGGCCATCCGTCTTGGGTGAGGTCACCACTCACNACCCAATTGTTACTGCCGATATCGTCTATACTTCTCTTTTGTAAGTCTCTTTCCTCCTCTATNAGGATATCAGCAATAGTTTCGTAGGCTTCCTCTGTGTTCCGNTATTGTGCTAACGCTATNTCATCTGGTTGGAAACGAATTGGACGACGATAACTGTTGTACAAATGCAAGATGTCATTATTCAAAAGCGAGTCACAGTCAATTAGTGGGTCTAAAGTCAAGATCGGATCATGCGGGTGAAAATAGCGCAGCTCTCGAACTTTATCCTCTCCAATGGCGCATACAGCCCGGCCAGTGCTCAACTCCAGACTTATATTACCAAGTAAACCTTGATGACGAGAGATTACGACTTCCTCAGTCCAGTGCTTAGGTTGAATATCAAGAAGTTTAAAAGGCAGCGGCAGGCTATCAGGATCTTGTAGAGCCTCATCGATATAAGCGTTCACCCCATGGACAAATGAGGTGATAATGTCGACACCGCGAGGATGATAATGATTCATTTCCTCGTGCATGGGCCCGCGAAATTTAAATAACCTTGTCCCATGATCTCTATCTACGGCTCTAGAACCAAGGATCTCTGCAACGGTTCCAGTCGCCTGAGCCCTCCATATCTCAAATTGAAATAGCCTATCACGAGCTGCGCTATAGCCTTGTGCGAAAAACAAATCGTGCTCTGTCTCTGCATAAATATGAGAAATCCCCCAATGGTCTTTCAGGATTTCAACCGGTTTATCTAAACCATCTAAAGTAACTTGGGTTGTTTCCTGACTAAAAACACAATTGCTAAAAAGCAAACCAAAAAGTAAGNCGTTAAATNTTTTTAAAAAAGTAACCATNNGTCCTTCCTTGTTTTAAGTTCTTATCNAAGTTGATTTCTAATAGTTCAACTATAACCCACTTCGTTAGTTATGNGTAAACGTGCTTGTTAAATCCTATTACCCTATCNGTTTTTACTGGAGGTCAATAATTCGAGTGCAACTTCAGCTTGATTAGTTGGAACAAAGATATGATCGTGAAAATGCCCTGCAACTACATTAGCCGGGATATTAGCTCCAGCCAGTCTACGGCTTATTTCGGCCGTGAAACCAACAGCCTCAAGGCTGGAATTGACCGAAAGTGTAATTCCCTTGAGTACACAAGAATATTTCAGGCCTCTCTCGTCGGCTTTTTGCTTTGAGATAAGTAGACTTAACCCCTCTTCTTCCTGATAGCTCGCCAATGGCTCCAATTCTTTTCTATCACCATACCGACTCGAGTCAAAGGAGCAATAGACATATTCTCCCGGAATAAGTTTCGCACCCGTATCCTTTAGTAGCGTCGAAAGGGAGATTTCACCAGATGACACTTTACTTATACCTCGATTTTCATGTTGAGGGATTAACGAATTTCTTCCAAAATTTCATTGAAGAAACCTGGGATACTCCTCTGCATGAACAATCCATCTTCTATTTGTGTCCAGCTCAAATCAGGATCAATAATTTGGTTGGNNNCATCACCAATATCCACTCCATCTCTGATTAGACTTGTCATGCGCGCACGAATAGCCTCCATCTGATTTCGAAAATTTAGAACATCTCGACGATTCATTATTTCTCCATGGCCGGGAATCGCTGTATTGAAATCAAGGGCTAANATGTTATTAACAGTCCTGACCCATCCTCTGCTTGATCCACCATTACCATAATCTATAAATGGAGCGATTCCGTGCAATAGATCTCCCCCGTGNATGGTCTTCAAATCAGGAAAGTAAACAACGGAGTCTCCATTGGTGTGTCCCCTGCCCATATGAAAAACACGAACCTCTATTCCGCCCAGGGAAACGGCAGTTTCATCCGTATATATGATCCTAGGTAGGCCTTCTTGGTTACCACGAAGCATATTCTCACGTGCATTTTTATGCGCTATCACTTCGGCGAATTGCAAGAAGCCAGGATTACTTCCAGAATGATCTCCATGATGGTGAGTNTTGATTACATANCTAACCGGTAAGTCAGTCACTTCTGCCACAAGAGATTGAATTTCTTGAAAATCTTGAGGAAACTTATTATCAATCAAGATTACACCCTCTGGTGTTAATCTCACCCCAATGTTGCCGCCAGGGCCCATTATGACGTGAAGGCCATCCTTCACCTCGCTAATGTTCAGTCTACCTTGTGCAGCAGCACCTCCTGATACTGCTAGGATAACTGCACTGAATAAAGAACTTACCAATAATCGATTGACCAAAGCTCGCATTATTTTATATTTATTCATTTTTCTATGCCTCTTTGAATAGTTGACAACACTTTAAATCATCACACCGGCACGACATAAATTGCGTGCATAAGACAAATTGATTTATAAAATTCTACACCCTGAGCCAAAACCAATAAATAACAAGGGGTGGTTCGCTCTCGATTAAATGTTAATGTGTGATTGAATCTGAAAAGCTAAACATGATCACGACACCTGACATAATTAGCAAAATTCCTGACACTGCCGCCAGATCAAGCTTTTGATCATAAATCAAGACTCCAAATAGGGTCACAAGTGCCACACCAACGCCCGACCAGATAGCGTAGGCTATGCCAATAGGTATAGCACGAAGAGTTAGGGATAAAAAATAGAACGATAAACAATAGCCGCTAACCACCAAAATAGATGGGAACAAAATCGTAAATCCCTCACTCGCTTTCAAGGCAGTGGTGGCAACAGTCTCAGACAATATTGCTATGAACAAAATGAACCAAGTTTTCATAAATATTCCACTAAGTTATTGGCACTATCTTTCGAACTCTACCGTCACCTTTAGTCAAAAAATACAATTCACCTTGAGAGTCAATTCCCAACCTCAATCCTGCTCTATTCCCGCGAGAGTATGTATTTGGAAAACCAAGGGCGTCTGCCACGTTTCTCTCCTGACCAAAAAATTCTATGCGAAGTTCTCGTATTTCGGCTGGTTCGCCAGGTACTAAATTTTTAGTATCAATGTAAAAAACTCTACCCGTTACCATATCAGTAAAAACAAATTTACCTGACAACTCGGGAATAGAAGAACCTCGATAAACAAAGCCACTACTAATCGCATTACCCTCATCATGATCAAACTGAGCAACAGGATACGTGAATGGTTGTTCATCAACAGGCTTGGGATAAACGGGGTTTGGCCTAACACCGCCAATACCGAATGCCGTTGAAAATGTACCCTCTCTTACCCGCCAACCATAATTCGCCCCTGCTTGGCCGATATTGACCTCCTCTATTTGCGTCTGACCAATATCGCAAATATACATAGTCCCATCAATATCAAAAGAAAAAGCTTGAGGGTGCCGCAACCCATAAGCCCAAATCTCGGGAGCGAAGTTCTCGTTATCAACGAAGGGATTATCAGAGGGAATACCATATGCTTTTCCGCCATCAGTCCCCAATGGATCTATCCTCATAATACTCGACATGGGCTCGCTGGTTGACTGTCCAAATTCTTGTGGATCATTCGCGCCACCTCCGTCTCCAAAACTAACATAGAGCATTCCATGGTCGCTCGTCCCTGCGCTGGCTGGATTGAATGCGAGCGTGCCAATATTATGATTCTGATCAAATTGTCCCATCCGGAATATCTCTCTTGAAGTTCCTACGAAAACATTAGCATCCGGATTCAAAGTGCTCCATTCTCTAATTACACTTTCATGGTTATCAGCCTTGCTTTCTAAATAATTGGCAACGCCTGAATCAGACGGTGCACTATAGGCTGTATAGAACTTCCCAAAGCCNGGCTGTCCCTCTGTGGCAAAATTTGGGTGAAAAGCAACGCCCGCNAGTCCGGTTTCATTTGGAAAAGTTGAATCATCAAAATCAACATCCTCGTCCCTTAAGTCTAGGTAAACAGACGGTTCACTGCCGTCTTCATCTGTCAGATAAAGTACTCCTCTCAGATCATTGATCACCAATCGCCCTGAGTCGTCCGGTAACGGTGTCATATACTGGATTCTGGCGTACGCTGAGTTTGTTTGAACTGGGCTTGCGGATTCTGCCGTTTTAGGGACACGAACAAAATTTTCCAAGGCCACTCGGATTTCACCTTTCTCTATTTTGCTGGGTATTGGATCCCCAATAGGCTCTGGCTTGCGCTCTGCCGCCGAAATCGTGAAGCTGAATACCATTACGGTGACAAAAGTGCTAAAACTTAATTTCATGATTTCATTCCATTTGCTAAGTTAGATATTATTTGTACTCAAAATTTCCCAAGAATCATTCTTGTAACACAATAAAGTATTCTATTAAACAAACAAAGATGCCAGATTCAAATTACCAAACTCTCAAATATTCGGTTAATCAGCAGATTGCTAAAATTAAGCTTGATTGCCCTCCAGCAAATCTTATTAACAGGGAAATGACCCTCGATTTTCATCATGCACTTCTCCGTGCCGAATCTGACCCAAAGGTCAGGGTCATTATCCTATCTGGTGCCGGTAAAGGCCTCTCTGGTGGCGTGGATCTAAAGTATATCGAAAAATTTAATTCAGACGAGATGAGAGAGTTTCTCGAGCTGTTTTATGTGCGAACGATGGAAATCACCCGGGCATTATCAAAGCCAATCATAGCAGCAGTCCATGGTTATGCTCGGGAAGGCGCTTGCACGCTTGCATTCTCATGCGACATGATTATCGCCACCGATGACTCAGATTTTGGTTATCCTGGCGTTCCGAATCTAGCGGCTCCTCCAGGAATGCACGTCTGGTTTCTCCAAAAAATTTTAGGTCGAATGAAAGCGGCCGAGTTGATTTTTACAGGAGAGATCCTCAAAGCCAAACAGGCCGAGGAGATGGGGTTGGTGACAAAAGTTGTTCCATCAAGCAAGCTTACGATGGCAACGGAAGAGTTAGCGCGGAAAATTATCATGATGTCGCCTCTTGCGATAAAGAGAACCAAGGAGCTTTTATATAAAATGGAAGACTTAGATTTTGCGGCAGTTCCAGAGGAGGCTGCAGAGGCGTTATCATCGGCTTTCAGCAGCAACGATAGTAAGGAGGCTCGCAAAGCNTTCTTAGAGAAACGTAAACCAGTCTGGACAGGAACGTAATTTGAGTTANGTTCGCTTACNACCTTAAGTCGAACCTAGCTCAAAATCACCATAGTCTACAACCGCTCTATTCTTACTGAGCTGGGCCCATCTGCAGAAGGAGTAAAGATCAACCGAATATTTATACAGTTTGGCATCTCATTTTGGGTGTGACTCACATAAATTATTTGAGTCTCGGTCTGTCTTGAAATTAGGTCAATCACACCGAGAATTAAAACTCGATGATAATTATCCAACCCGACGCAGGGTTCATCTAAAATTAGAATCTTCGGACTTTTAACCATTGCTCTAGCCAACAGCACCATCCTCTGTTGACCAAACGAAATTTCATCATAATAACTTGAAACGAGAGAGCCTAGTCCAAAGGTTTCCAACCATTTTTTTGCTATTGCACTTTCAGTAGTTCCACTCTCGTCGTACAAGCCGACAGAGTCGAAAAACCCTGACACGACGACATCAAGAACTCTCCAGCCTCTAAGATATTTGTTATGTAACTCATTTGAAACTTTTCCAAATTTTGATTTTAATTCCCATATCGTCTCACCACTACCCTTCTTTTTTCCGAATAAAAAAACATCCTGCCCATAAGCTTTATGATTATCGCCATCAATCAAATTGAGCAGCGTCGACTTACCACAACCATTGGGCCCCTCTATAACCACATCGTCGCCTGGCATCATCTGCCAACTAAAATTCTCCAACACCTGAAGTTTTCCGTAACTTACATCAATATTGTTGAGTCTGATAATTGGTTCTTCAGAAGGCAGTAATACTTTTTCAGAAACTGCATCTGGCAGGTTTAACGGGATACTAGGTCTTTTCCCTATGACGTTTTTGTATGCTGCTGAAGTTTTAACAAGATGGACCTCTCCCTGCTCTGTCAGTCGTAAGTTATCGAGAATTGCAACATGGGTGAGGCTCGGAAGAAAATCTTCCGGGCGCCTGCAGAGCTGAATACTTGTAAAATTCGCTAAAAACTCTGAAATTGTGTTTTTTATTATTACTTGAGACTCGATATCGATACTTTCAAGTGGATCGTCAAAAATGAGCAACTGTGCTGCTGAGCTATTGAAAGCATAAAGGGCTCTTGCTATTAGTGCCCGCCTTATTTGCCCAGAAGATAAGAATCGTATTCCCTTTCTCAGGTAAGATTCCAACGACAAGCTATGGACTAATTTGTCGAGCAAAGGTGAATCTTGGTACGCAGAAATTCTTGAACTTTTCACTAAATCAATTACTAGCGTACCTTGATCTTGTCCATCGTCTGAATACTCACTCATATCAAGACGGTTATCTGAACGCCAAAGTTCCTGCTGCTCTTCAAATGAAACAAAGTGGATATCTTTGGCAGGATCAAATCCTTGCAAGTATTTAACGTAACTACCTGATTCGACTCTTTTTGATGCTAACAAGTCCGCAAACACAGACTTTCCGGAACCATTCGCACCAAAAATACACCAATGCTCTCCCTCGCGAATTTCGAAATTGGTTATCTTTAAGTTTTTCGAGCGTCCTAATCGACAAGTTGCATTTTTTATTGATACTAAACTTTCCATTGCCCTTCAAAATATAACGCTTTGTAAGCTAACTATAATTGGTTATAGCACTTTTTTATAAGTACTTCCTGTTTCTTAACTTATTCTACGCAGATGTTATAGTTAGAAAAAATGAGGACACTTTGATACTTAATCTTCTAACATCATCTGCGTTACTGCTTACTCTAATGTTTGCAGTATTTTCAGAATCAGCTGAGAAAAAAGGCGAGGCGCTCTTTATTGAAAATTGCGCTGAATGTCACCAACGAAATGGTAAAGGCATCGTCAACGTTTATCCTTCTCTCGCAGGAAATGAGTTAGTAGTTGGCAGCGGCGCTGATGTAGCCTTGGTCCTTATTATAGGCAGAGGTGAAATGCCTTCATTCAATGAAGTCATGACAAGTACTGACATGGCAAACGTAATAAACTATGTTCGCAATTCTTTTGGCAACAAGGGAGAGTTGATCTCTGAGGAAGTGATTGAGTCTTTAAAGCAATAAGGATAACTACTCTTAAGTTTTATATTTTAATGCGGAAATTTGCAAACAAAGGATCAACTGTACCAGAGTCAATTCCAAACTTGTTACGAAGCTGCTAAGCTGCATGAGAGTAGGCTGCAAATCTATTTGGTGAATTTATTCTAACTTTTTTGAGCACAGGTATGACATACATACGGGTAGTATCAATCACGATAATTTGGTTGTTGTTCTCGAGCGCTAGCATTGCAGACGAACAACAAAGACGAGCTATCATAGAGACTGTCAACCAATTCTTTCTTGCCATCGAAACAAAAGATGCCGAACTATTAGAATCTATATTGATACCGGGTTCATTGAATATTTCGTCTTCAGAACAATTGGAAGGCAAATCTGAACTCACAAAAATGGATTACGAAAGAATGATTTCCGCCTTAACAAGACCAGGCAGAGATGCTAAAGAACGGGCTTGGGATGAGACAATATTGATTCAGGGACACATTGCTATCTTTTGGGCACCCTACGATTTCCATGTTGATGGTAAATTTTCGCATTGTGGAGTCGACTCCTTCCAGCTGGTAAATAGCGGCGAGAAATGGCTAATAAGTAATGCGAGCTGGACTCGCGAAACGCAAGACTGTCCTCAAAGTCCGCTCGGGCCCATTAGCCAATAATTGCTTTGTCTGACCCAAACCCCCTTCCAAAATTACAATGGAGTGAATACATTAATTCCATCAGAAGAGCGAACACTCCCTCTCCTGCCAATTTGTTCGTTGTTTATCATTTCCTTAAATAAACCAGGATCTGTCGGTGTGTTTGCTAAAAATCTTTGATCAGAATTTCTTAACCGGCCGATGACTATCGCTCGCTCCGGGATACCCTTCTTATGACAGACCGTATAAGTTTCTACCGTACCCTCCCCGTTTGGCTCCTCAATGAAGCTTGGAGACGTCATTCGATCTATCTCGGACTGGTAACTGCTCGGAGGTTCTCTTTCCCACTTCCCTTCGATGGGGACAGCTGAATAAATGCCCGTCGCATGCTTTGACAAATAACCCCCATTCGCTGTGACTAATCCAAAATGGTTAGTATTTTTCCTAAGCTTGGGCAGCATACTGGCGATTGCATGCATTGAGTAATTATTTCCTGGTCCTCCGAAAAAAGGTAATCCACCTGTAACCGTCAATCCTCGCAAATCATCTTGATCTAATCCCAATTCTTCGCAGGCAATTTGAACTGCCGAAGGGAAGCAAGAATAGAAGTCAAAATAACTAATATCCTCTAATTTAATTCCAGCCATATCGAAAGCTTTCTGAGCATTAATTCTAATTGCTGGAGAAGAGTAATAATTTATCCTCTCAGTAACATTGATTTTTTCATTCGCCTCACCGCAGCCGTGGAGAAATATCCACTTCGCTGGATCAACCCCCAGCTCACGCGCTTTTTTAACGGAGGTAACCAGTACTGCTGCACCCTGATTTACACTATCTCTCGCATTCATCCATTTCGGATACGGAAAACTTATCCAACGGTTTTCATCTGTCACAGTTGAAAGTTCAAGGGCACTTCGTTCGGTGCCATAAAACGAATAGGGGTTTGATGCTGCCGTTTTTGAAAAATTCTCAAAAAGTTTTCCCATGCTTCGCATGTGCTTTTCAATACTCAAACCTTGCTTATAACGCAAGGCATTCTCAAAAAGCGGATAAGTTTGAATAGGGACGCCGATACCATGAGCGAACTCGTGCGATGTATAAAGCGTCTCCCCTAATCCTCTGTCTTCAAGAGATCCTTCATGTTCCTCTTGCCAATCCAGGGATACTTCATCTCGCATAGCTCTTTGAGCACTGTTAATCGCCTCAGAACCTGCCAGGAGGACTAATTCAACATCTTTGTTGGATATTCTCTCTGCCATCTCATTGATGTATTTTTGGGGAGTATTACCACCCACATTGCCATAGATAGCCGTAATTGGATTTGCACCGATTCGACTCGCCACCGCTCTCGGAGGATTCTCTGCTCGCCCGAAAGGAACCTGAAGTCGAGGACGGTTAAACGAATCTGGAAAAATACGAATCGAAACGATCGTGTCGATATGCCTTACCAATTCTTCCCCAGCACCAGTATCGAGAATTGCTTGCTTGGAAGCTTCAGCAGCGACTCCCATTGGCGACGCAGCATTCTCTACAGAGTATTCTCTTTGTGTATATTGCCCACCACCAATCAAGACAGGTGTATAGTCATCCATCCGCAACATCTCCGAAATCTAAAGACTGTTAAAAGTTATTTATGTTTGAAGTTAGCATTTATTTTATCAACTCAATTCTCACGATAAATTCCTCGAAGAATTTTTAGCAAGGGTTCTCTTAAGTCATATTGACTGTAATCGTTCTTATAATAACTAGTATATACAGCAACAATATCTAACTTAGGATTTACAACTAAAGCCTGACCTCCCCAACCTCCTTTTATCATGAATCCATCTTTATCAATGTAATCCCATTGATACGCATTATGCGACCCATCACTCCTAACTAAATTGTCATTTGGCTCATTAAGAAGAAGGTTCAGCGTTTTATCTGAAACGATTTTTTCATCAGATACTACTGAGTATGACGGGGTAAATAGAAGACCAAACCGAGCCATGTCTCTCATATTAGAAAGAAAACCACCATGGGTTAAAGGTATTCCGTACCGATACGCAAGAAAGGAAGCATCTGATTCCGCGCCTATCTTCCTCCAAATCTCTCTTGAAAAAATATCATGAAATGGCTCGTTGGTAATTTTCTCGACTAGCCAAGCTAAAACAAAGGTATTCACCCCTGAGTAGGAGAATTCCTTACCTTGATCACTGTGGCGAGACACTTCCAGGTTCGCAAGGAAGTCATAGGGATTGTCAGGCGCGTCTTCCTCTCTAAATCCATCACCGATAGCCATCGAATACTGATAGTAGCAAGATTGTCTATCTTGGTACTCATCCTGGCAATCCAAACCCGTCGACATGTCCAGAATATTCCTCACCTTAACACCAGCGAAATCAGACTCGGCGAGTTCTGGAAGGTAGAAGTCGATCTCTTTTTCAACATCAATTAATCCTCTCTCCTCCAGCAACCTAACCAACAATGCCGGCATGACTTTAGCGACAGACCAATAAATTGGTTTCTCAAAAGCTTTCATTCGTGGATACGACTCAAAAACGATAACGCCTTGGTGCAGAACCAGCATGCCTAAGGTCGTCGTCAAATCGCTTTCCAAAAAATTGGCAAAAGACATGTCACCGTCTTCTGTGCTAATAACAAATTGGTTTATTTCGGGATTGGGAACAAGCTCTAAATTCTTGACTGGACCAGCACGATACACATTAACGGTTGGAAACAACTGATGCACATTTTTATGCATCCAGGCCATCTGGTGGCCTGTTACCGTCCACCAAATATCCTCTTTGGGTACTAAACTATGTCGATATCGCAGCTCATCAAAGTAATTCAAGTTTTGTGGAGCTGCGTTTTCTGCCGCGTGCGCAGAAATTGAGACTGTAAATATTATTAAAAATAATAGTGCGATAGCCCAGTTGTTTTCGGTCTTACTCATAGCCATACTTGCTCGGAAATTTAACTAGAGCATATCCACTAATTGGAAACCAAACAAACAATTTTCTCTCGCAAAGTACAAAAGTATAAGTTATAACCAACCGAACTGAACGGTCTCATTAAGGAGTTACATATGTCGTTGGATCCACAAGCAGCTGCTCTTCTGAAAAGTATGGAAGAATCCGATGCGCCACCCTTTCATGAATGCACTCCTGAAGAAGCCAGAATCATGTATGACAA
Source organism: Gammaproteobacteria bacterium (assembly GCA_002727755.1). Lineage (GTDB taxonomy): Bacteria > Pseudomonadota > Gammaproteobacteria > Pseudomonadales > Pseudohongiellaceae > UBA9145. The sequence goes on from PBXX01000065.1 coordinate 17,674, forward strand.
AGGAAGTGAGTTAGTTCGCGGGGAACCACCTGAGCCACACTCCCTAGAAAGTATTAAGATTCCTGGTCAAGCTGGGCCTATCGATGCCTGGGTATACAAACCCAGCGAAGACAAAGGTTTACCAATCTTAGTCTTCTTTCACGGCGGAGGGTTTGTTTTTGGCTCCCTTAAAAGCCATGATACCGTTTGTCGGTCCCTCTGCATGGAGGCGGGCTGCATAGTTGTGGCTATCGATTATCGACTTGCCCCAGAGAGTAAGTATCCTGCTGCCTTGGATGACGCATGGGATGCGACTCAATGGATAGCCTCTCATGCTGATGCCTTGGGAGGAGACCCAAACCGCTTGGCCGTTGGTGGCGACAGTGCCGGTGGATGTCTGACTGCTGCCGTTACGCTGCTGGCAAAAGAGTCAGGTCTACCCAAAATCTGCAAGCAACTGCTCATATACCCATGCACAGACATAACACGCAGTTATGAGTCCCATAAAACTTTTGCCGAGGGTTATCGTCTAACAAGCGACCTACTCGATTGGTTTTATGGTCACTACTTTTCTGAACAAGATAATATACGTCATTGGAAAGCCTCCCCCCTGTTTTCAGGCGACTTAGCGAACCTTCCATCAGCATTCATAATTAGTGCGGGGTATGATCCTCTGCAGGATGAAGCTAAAGCTTACGCCAAGAAACTTACCGAAGCAGGCGTCAAAACAAAACTGACCCACTACGACGGAATGCTTCACGGCTTCATTACAATGCCTGGGGTATTGGACAAAGCAAGCGAGGCGCTTACTGAGTGTGCAAGCGAGCTGAAACTTTCTTTCGAGAGTTAAATAAACTAAACCTCGACAGGAGTGGAGGCGATGAGATGGTTATTCAGAACTAAACTCAAAACGAAAAATTTTCAGTGCTCTCTCTGGGAATCTGTCTAAAAATTCCGGAGCGGCCGCAATTAACTCAACAAATTTAGCCTTGGGGACATGCCTCTCAAACTTGTCCAATAGAAATTGTTCATCAAGAAACGGGCTGTTAAGTGCTGCGATTATCGTCGCTTCATCAGAGCATAGGGAACGCATTTTCTTTAAAACCGTCCCATAATCACGCTCTGCACTAAAGCTATTCCTCTGATAAGTAGGGGGATCTATGATCACTAAATCATATCTACCCTCTTGCTTTATTCGACCCCAAGAAGTGAACACATTAAATGGTAAGGATGTAATCGTGTCTTTGTCTTGTCCATTTAAGTCATGATTCCTTTCGCCCCATCTCATACTTGTTTTTGACAGGTCAACGTTAACAACTGATCGAGCACCACCAGCAAGTGCCGCAACAGATAGTGAGCATGTGTAAGAGAATAAGTTAAGTACCTTTTTATNCTTGCTATTTTCTCTCAACCATACTCGTAGTGGCTGCATATCCAAAAAAAGGCCGGTATTTTGCTGTTTTCCTAAAAGGATCTCGAATTTAAGCCCATTCTCTTCCACAATAACTCGCGTCTTGCTCTCTCCATATAATATCTCAGCCGCCGAGTTCCTTTCATACCGCTTTTGCAGCATAACAGTCTTGATTTGACTGAGTTTATCCACTCCCCTCAGCCAGGAGAGCACTTCAACGCGATTTTCAATTGGATCATAGGCAGAAACAAAAACGACTGGAGGGTACCAATCCATGCAAACATGAGAGTATTCTGGAAAAAGCTGCCCACGCCCGTGAAAAATTCTTTTCGGCTCCAGCCGAATCTTGCTAAAAAACTTTTCTATTGCGCTATGTAGAGGATCTTCCATGATTCATATTAAACCATAGGAATTGAGCATTTCCTTGATAGAATAGAATGTATCTTTCTCCAATAGAAAGACCTTGGAATAAGTTAGACTGAGTAAAGAGAATTTACAGGTGCAATTAAATTTTGATTTCATTATTGTCGGCGCAGGAACAGCAGGCTGTGTGCTTGCGAACCGACTTTCCGCAAACCCAGACCACCAGGTTTTGTTGGTGGAAGCTGGCAAAAAAGACGACTATTTTTGGATCGACATTCCTGTCGGTTACCTCTATACGATTGGNAACCCTAAGACTGATTGGTGCTATAAGACTGACCCAGATCCGGGACTAAACGGAAGATCTATCGGGTATGCTCGTGGCAAAGTTTTAGGGGGCTGTTCCTCTATTAACGCAATGATCTACATGCGCGGCCAAAAAGTCGATTACGATTATTGGGAGTCCCTAGGCAATCAAGGCTGGGGCTGGGAGGATGTTCTGCCAATCTTTAAGATGTCAGAGGACTATCAACATGGACAGGACGAGTTCCACGGTACAGGAGGTGAACTACGAGTCGAAGAAAGGCGCGTTAATTGGGAAATACTGGACGCATGGCGAGATGCCGCAGCGGAAATTGGCATTCCAAAAATAGAGGAATTTAATCGTGGCGATAATTTCGGTAACGCCTACTTCCAAATGAATCAACGACGAGGAGTTCGCTGGAACGCAACTAAGGCCTACTTGCAGCCGGTGCAAAACCGACCAAATCTCACTGTGATCTCAGATGTGTTAGTCGACCGAATAGAATTCGATGACTTAACAGAGACGCCCACAGCCACTGGCATTAGGGTTCAGCATGCCGATGGCAGCAATCAACAATTCAAAGCAGTTAATGAGGTAATCCTCTCTGCGGGATCCATTGGCTCACCGCAATTGTTGCAATTATCGGGCATCGGAGACTCAGCATTTTTNAGTAAGAGAAATATTGCTTCCAGAGTTGACCTACCTGGAGTTGGAGGCAATCTTCAAGATCATTTGCAGGTTCGTAGTGTGTATAAAGTGGAAAACACGGTNACCCTGAACCAAAAAGCAAACTCTNTGTTTGGTAANGCTCTCATGGGTCTTGAGTACCTCTTTTTTAAGACAGGTCCATTAACTATGCCACCCTCTCAGCTCGGTGCTTTTGCAAAGAGCGATGCTAACCAGTCATCAGCCAATATCGAGTGGCATGTGCAGCCCCTGTCGNTGGAGAAATTTGGAGACCCATTACATAAATTTAATGCAATCACCCCGTCNGTCTGCAACCTTCGTCCCACCAGCAGGGGCCAAGTAAACATCAAATCTGACGATCCAAGAGATCACCCATCCATTCAACTAAACTATCTNTCCACTCCAGAGGATGAGCAAGTGGCGGTCCAAGGGCTTAGATGGACGAGAAAGATCATGCAATCCAAGGCATTAAAAAGATTTAAACCCATCGAGTGGAAACCCGGAGAGGCAGTCCAATCTGATACACAATTATTAGAAGCTGCCCGCGAGCTTGGGACCACAATTTTTCATCCTGTTGGGACTTGTAAGATGGGTTCCGATGCTTCTGCCGTGGTAAACGAACGTCTGCAAGTTCATGGCGTGGCCAACCTGAGGGTTGTTGATGCTTCAATTATGCCCAGAATTACCTCTGGCAACACCAATGCTCCCACTGTCATGATTGCTGAAAAAGGCTCAAAATTCATCCTTGAGAGATTTGCTTGATAAATCATCNCTAATTCGTCGCAATGCCAGGTTTTTTGCGACTTAACGTCGCAAAAAACACATAAAATCGATGAATTATTTGCATTGTAGCTCCTTAGTTGGCAACCTAGCGCCTTCGAATAGATTTAGTTGGGGCGAAATAATGAAAAAACTTATGACTGTTGTTCTATCCATCTGCCTGCAGGGCGGATTCTCCTTAAGCGCGATAAGTGCAGAATTGGAGCAAATAGGAACCTTTGATTTTCCTACCTCGGCATCAGGCGAGGCGCAGAAACATTTCACATTAGGAGTGGGATACTTACACAGTTTTGGCTGGAAGCAAGCTCGAACCGAATTTCGCAAAGCNCAGGAAATTGATCCTGACTTTGCGCTCGCGTATTGGGGAGAATCTTTAACATATAATCATCCATTAATCCCAGTACTGCAGGATCCAGACTCTCCAAAGGAAACGCTGAACCGCCTCGGCTCGACCTCTGAAGAACGACACTCTAAAGCGCCTACTAGCAGAGAGAAAGGCTTCCTCCGAGCAGCAGAGGCTTTTGCCTTCACAGACGGCTCTCTGGGAGACAAGAGATTAGCGTGGATGTACGCAATGTTGGACCTTTACGAAAATTTTCCAGAAGATAGAGAGGTCGCGGCATTCACGGCAGTGGCAATGCTAAGCGGCGCAACAGTTTCTAATGACAATCGAGTCCTGAATAATTTCCTCACCGAATCTGGAACGGAAATCAGTATGAAAGCTGGTGCCATGGCCATGGATCTGTTTCGGGAAAACCCGAACCATCCAGGAGCTGCCCACTATATAATCCACTCCTTTGACCATCCAACCTACGCGCCTTTGGCACTCTCAGCTGCTGAAAAGTATGCCAGTATAGCGCCAGCTGTATCGCATGCTCGTCATATGCCTACCCACATTTTCATTCAGCACGGAATGTGGGACAAAGTTGCGGAGTGGAATGATTCAGCTTTCCTAGCTGGTTGGGACCTCTGGGAGCCGGGTGACGCTGCCGGAGATCAGAACCACTCATCCGACTGGGGTCAGTACGGCGACCTTCAGCGCGGCAACTTTGATCGGTCTGAACTTTGGATAGAAAGGGCCGGTAATGTCCTAGAAAATAACCCTGGTGATGGGAGATCAACTGGCACTCTAAAAACCATGAAGGCCCGCCACATAATTGAGACCGAGGACTGGGAAACATATGAGTTAAATGAATCGCTCAACTCCGATGAGTTATTGGCGCTAGGACTAAGTGCAGCAAATTTAGGAGAGCTCGATCTGGCCCAATCTGTTGCGGACAGGCTTTCAACGCTTGCCTCTAACAGTCCAAATAATACGACTCTTAATTTAATCAGTATGGAAATAAATGCATTAACTATGTTTAAGAAGGGTCAAGAAGATGAAGCNATCGATATGCTCATGAATGCGATCTCCATCGCTGAAGACCAATCTCCGCCAAGGGGCGCAGCTAGNCCNTTAAAGCCGGTTCATGAACTGGCTGGAGATCTCTTATTAGAAATGGGNAACCATTCAAAGGCNGCGGAGCTTTATGAGACGTCTCTTGGAAGAATGGCAAATCGTCCGCGTGCACTTTTGGGTGCAGCGAGAAGTTATGCTGGCATGAACGACGATTATAATGCTAGACAAAATTTTCAAGCTTTTTATTCCCTCTGGAAAGACGCTGATATAGCCGCTGTCAGCGAGGCAGAAAATTATCTGGGCCTTTAATTAGAGGAGTAGCGCCATGTCGGAAGAAGAACTCGATAAAGTTGCGGGTAATGGACTTATCAGCCGAAGGCACCTACTTCGCTTCGGAGCCTCAAGTGCAGGTTTGGCAATCTCTGCGGGCGCACTCGGAGCCGACCAAGGATTAAGTTTCCAAATACCGACCTGGTCCCGTCAGCCCGGACCGGGTGCGAGTGCTTATGGNGCTCGTTCACCCTTCGCCGACAATATTGAAAGATTAGCCGCTCAACCAAATCCAACATACCCAGGTGGCGGCTCGTCACGCTCGCCCTTGCAACACTTACAAGGCACAATTACACCCAATAGCCTTCATTTTGAAAGACATCACGCAGGCGTTCCGAATATCGATCCTGCACAGCACATCCTAGTAATCAATGGGCTCGTCAGACAGCCTCTCGCTTTTCGTTATGAGGACTTATTAAAGTACCAAATGGTAAGCCGAATTCACTTCTTGGAATGTTCTGGTAATAGCGGAGCACTTCTACGGGGAGAAATTGGTGGCTCAGCTCAGAGTCTACATGGCCTGGTTTCATGTGCAGAGTGGACCGGCATTCCCTTATCAACCCTCCTCGACGAAGCAGGGGTTCTTCCAGAGGCAGCTTGGGTAGCAGCCGTCGGCGCAGACGCCGCGAGCATGGGTCGATCGATACCTCTCACAAAGGCACTTGATGATGTGATGGTGGCGCTTTATCAGAATGGAGAAGCGGTAAGACCCGGCCAGGGCTATCCAATGCGCCTGTTCTGTCCCGGATGGGAGGGTAATGTGAGCGTTAAGTGGTTGACTCAGTTAAAGGTAACTAATGAACCCGCTCAGTTCAGGGATGAGACCAGCAAATATACCGATACCATGCCAGACAGATCGAGCTATCAGTTCACATTCCCCATGGGCACAAAGTCACTCATAACATCTCCATCTGGACAAATGACTCTTAACCAACCGGGAATCTATCAAGTTACCGGGATCGCATGGAGCGGCGGTGGGAGTATACGTCAGGTCGAAGTAAGTGCAGACGGCGGACAGACTTGGGCGGAAGCGGCGATACAAGGTCACCAGCTAGATAGGGCTTTAACCCGATTTACCATCCCCTGGGAGTGGAATGGAGGGGAAGCCATATTGCAAAGCCGTGCAACGGATAGCAGGGGTAATATTCAGCCTACGCGCAGCGAAGTAATAGCTAGCAGAGGCACGCTTAGTTTCTACCATAACCCATGCATCCAAAGTTGGCAGGTAGATCAGGCAGGCGAGGTTAAAAACGTCTATGTTTAAGAATTTTGTTTGCTCTACTCTCTTACTTATTTTTACCTACGTCCCTTCTCTAACTAATTCGCAAGAATCAGTCAGGTTAGGAATACCTGTAACTCAAGAGGATCTTTCAGAATTTGATTTAATCGCCCCGCCGGATGGCTCAGGATTTCCTCCTGGGACCGGGACAGCTCGAGACGGAAAGCAAATCTATGATATCAACTGCGCTGTCTGTCANGGAACGAGTGGAGAGGGTACCTCGGGAAACACCGTAATTGTTGGAGGAGACATGCAATCCGAAGGGCCTCCACTAAGAACAGTGGGGAGCTACTGGCCTTATGCCAGCACCCTATTTGATTTCATCCGACGAGCAATGNCAGCNACAGCTCCAAAATCTCTGACTAACCAACAAGTTTATGACGTTACCGCCTATATCCTTTACATGAACGGTATAGTTGATGAAGACACTCCAATAAACGGAGAGACGATCCGTAAAATTGAGATGCCCAACGCCAACGGATTTATCGACCGCAGCCATATTCAATAGTTCCTCACAAAATAGAGGACANTCTCTGCCGTGANCATGAGCTAAATTTCTTAAATAAAACTNCNATTNACAACCTGCAACAATTTGAAACCTTGGGTTGTACTCTTTCACAAAATACATACCATTCCCCTCCGTCTCTTTGGCAGTAAAATTAATGAAACGTTTNGTATTCCAACNTTGGGTTGTCTGTGTTTTTTTCAGCTCTTTTACATTTGCAAGTCAAGCTGCAGAGGAAGGNTTGTCGATTCCTAAAATTAATGGACAACCAACACTAGCTGATTTTGCAGGCATGCAGGCAAATACTGCGTTAGCACGCTCAATGAACAAAGCTGAAAACTTTGTTCAACGAGAGCCCTACCCTGGGGAACCTTCAGCTCAGCACACTGAAGCTTATATCGGTTTCGATGACGAAAACCTCTATGTTGTTTTCTTAGCTTTTGATGAAAGCCCAGGACTCATAAGGTCCAACATGGCTGCGCGCGAAAACATCGGTCAGGATGATCATGTTGGATTCATGGTGGACACCTTTAACAATCAACGATCAGCCTTTGCCTTTTACTCTAACTCACGCGGGATTCAACTTGACATGCGNTGGGCTGAAGGCTCNGGAAGACGCGCNGGTTTTGACTCAACATTTGATGCGGTTTGGTTCAGCGAGGGAGAGCTGACAGATCAGGGCTATATGGTCTTAATAACCGTGCCAATGAAAAGTTTACGATTTAGTGAATCTGATGAACAGTTATGGCGAATTCAATTTAACAGACAGATAACTCGATACGGTGAGCAATCATTTTGGCCAGAGTATTCTATAAATGTCGAAGGGAGATTAAATCAAGCTGCCCTTATGCCCGGNATCACCAATGTGTCATCTGGAAATAATTATCAGGTTATACCTTTTTTCTTCGCAAGAGAATTAGATGCGCTAGATAGTTCAGCAATCGGTGGNCCTAAATTCGACCGCTCCTCTGAACAGGAGGTAGGCCTGGATGCCAAGTTCGTATTCAATGACAGTTGGGCTCTAGATCTGACCCTCAACCCAGATTTTAGTCAAATTGAATCCGACCAACCTCAAGTTACCGTGAATGAAAGGTTTGAAGTCCAGTTTCCAGAGCGACGACCTTTTTTCATTGAAAACGCGAACTTTTTCTCAACCGACTCGAATTTAGTGTTTACGCGAAGAATTGTGGACCCGGAGGGAGGCATACGTCTGACAGGCCGTGAAGGCGATTATGGTTTTGGCGGCATACTAATCAATGATGCGGCACCTGGCCTTAATCGAGCGGCGGACGATCCACTCAGCGGGGAAAAAGCAAATATTGCGATAGTTAGGGGTTTCAAAGACTTTGGGAATCAGAATCGAGCTGGATTTCTGGCTACCGAAAGACAACTGGGAGACGGTTATAACAGGGTGCTGAGTCTGGACAGCAGAATCAAGTTCACTGACAACTGGTTTACTCAACTTCAGGTGATCGGAACCGAGAGNGAACCNTCCANGGGGGGNGATGTAGCAACAGGNTATCAGAGAAATATNATGTTCAATAGAGANGGTAGAACTTANAGGAATCATACCCACTGTATTGAGACTACTTCAGATTTCAAAGCGGAACTTGGTTTCCAAAATCGATACTTCAGATCGAACACATCCGGATGTCATCAATCCTCCACTATAAACTTCTACCCAGAGAATTCACCGGTTACTCGATGGAACATGGCCGGCTTCGGTGTTTACTTAGAGGACATGAAAGGCACAAGAATTTATTCAGAATTGGGGCCGCGATTCGACGTTCGTTTCGAGACAACCGGTCTTAACGCTCGCTGGACGGACTACACTGAAATGGTGCAACCGGGCCAATTCCCTGGNGTCAATAGAATAATGTCGTATGACTATGATAATTGGCAANTAGGNTTTGANAACAACTCATTAGAGGCACTGCAAATAAAAGCTAATTTTCGCAAAGGAACCACTCTTAACCTGGTNCCCCAAATAGGTGCTCTNCCCTCCGTCGCCGACACAAGTAGAATCGANCTNAATGTACTTTTGAGACCNACCACNCAGCTCAGTATCGCTAACACTTATTTCCTAACCGAACTCGACACCCTAGGTGGTCAGAAAGTTTTTTCAAATGAAATATTTCGGTCTAACTGGAACTACCAATTCACAAGAGAGCTGTCGTTAAGATTTATTGCTCAGTATGATAAAACTGAAGCCGGGCCTGCAACAAGACTTGAGAACGATGAGAATTTAAACTTTGACATATTGCTTAGGTATGTCATCAATCCGTGGTCGTCCTTCTATGTTGGATATAACTCAAACCAGAGTAACTTTGACATCGTCGACTTTGAGGGTGAAAGAGAGCTGATTACCGCAGACGAGCTAAGAACTGATGGCGACCAGTTTTTTGTCAAATTCTCCTACCTTTTCCAGCGCTAAAATAAATTCCTTTAACTTTTACAGATTCTACCTATTCGGTTAGTTTAGGATACAATTACTATAGAACATCCAAACGATAACAATAAGAATAGAACGGATCCAAAAGATGGCAAGTCTTCTATCTAAAGAACATATCATTGCACCAACAGGCTACAATCGCTGGCGTGTGCCACTGGCTTCTGTTGCAATCCACCTCTGCATTGGGTCGGTATACGCCTGGAGCATTTACAACCCACCTCTCACTCGCATTCAAGGCGTCGTTGCAAGTTCTGCTGACGACTGGAGCCTTAGTGCCGTCGTTTGGGTTTTCACCGTCGCAATTGTCTCATTAGGCCTAGCTGCCGCTTTTGCTGGGAAATGGTTAGAGGAAGCTGGTCCACGAAAGGTAGGCGTGGTTGCCGCTCTGTGCTGGGGAGGGGGCTATCTAGTGGGCGCAATTGGAATCTTAACTCACCAACTTTGGTTGCTATATCTGGGTTACGGGGTTATCGGAGGCTGCGGCCTTGGAATGGGCTATGTCTCTCCGGTTAGCACCCTGATTCGCTGGTTTCCTGATAGACGGGGTATGGCGACTGGAATGGCTATCATGGGCTTCGGCGGCGGCGCAATGATAGGAACCCCCATGAAGGAATTTTTCATAAGAATGTTTTACCGGGCACCTGATTACCTTGGATCGGTTTCCGAGGTGAACCTTGTAACTGAGGCGGGTCGAAGATTTGCAGACATCGGTGGAACTCTTCAAGAAGTAGTGGTAATCGGAGCATCAGAAGTCAGAGAAATGATAGTACCCGGGCCTGAGGGAGTTTATCTTGTTAATAGCGGTGCTACTGGGGTTGCCGAAACATTTTTCGTTATCGGACTTATTTATCTCGTAGTAATGCTTATTGCCGCTTTTTCGTATCGCATACCTGCTGAGGGATGGAAACCAGATGGATGGACTGAGCCGAGCGATGAAAAACGAGGAGCTCTGATTTCAAGCCACAATGTCCATCTCGATGAAGCACTTAAAACCCGTCAATTCTATCAGCTATGGATAGTTCTGTGTTTTAACGTTACCGCTGGAATTGGAGTCTTAGGCGTAGCTCGAACAATGATAACTGAAATTTTTGGTTCTTCCCTACCCCAGATAGTTGATACCGCTTTTGCAGCCACTTATGTAGTTATGATTAGCGCGTTTAATATGGTTGGGAGGTTTATCTGGGCTAGCGCGTCGGATTATATTGGCAGGAGAAATACCTACTGGATATTTTTCTTACTCGGTATTTTCTTGTATCTCTCTATACCCTTCTCAGCACAGCAAGTAAGCGCAAGCCCTTCAGTAGTATGGTTAGTATATTTTTACGCTGCAACTATGATCATCTTTACAATGTACGGTGGCGGTTTTGCCACCATACCCGCATATCTTGCTGACATTTTCGGAACCAAGTATGTTGGTGGAATTCACGGTCGACTCCTCACCGCGTGGAGCACAGCAGGAGTTTTAGGCCCTTTAGCCATCACTTCATTACGCCAAAATTCAGTAAATACTGCCATTAATGATTTGGTCTCTCTAGTTGACCCTTCAGCATTCCAGACACAGTTTGGAGCCGGAATTGATCAGTTGGAGGCGCTTGTGGCATCAAATACGGTTAATATAGCTCGTCTGATGGAAATTGTACCACCTGGNACNACTGACCCAACTAGCAGCCTTTATAACTCNACCATGCTGCTTATGGCNGNNTTACTNGCNATTGCNTTNGTGAGCAACGCACTCATGCGNCCCGTTGACCCTAAACATCATTTAAATGACTAAATGCGCTGTCTCATTTTTCTAAAAGATTCGAGATTTCACCATCTTTGGGAAATCTTCCTACCTCATGTTTTGAAAAAACAGTTTCACCATTTAGTTTTACGTCAAATATACCTCCTGATCCAGGCGTCAGCTCTGGGTCGAGACCGGTTTTAGTTCTTATCTCTTTCGACACACGGTCGGCATCTGGTCTGTAATTTCAAGTCATGCAATAAACAATTTCTAATTCCATCTTATGCAATCACTCCAAATATAAGGGCTTGTGCATATCAACGTTAATTGATTTATGCACTTTGAACTTAGATTTAATTTTCATGTAAAATTGTACATCAAAACTATAGCTTTTTACCTTGGCAACTGTCTATGAGATACAAAAACAATAAAAACCTCTGCTTATTCTTCACAGTGCTTCTTCTAACTGTTTCTACTTCTGCACAGGAGACAGCTGAATCCTGGTATGAGGAAGGTAGAGCGGTTGTCGAACGCAATCTTTCATACCGTTATCCCAATGCGGAAATTCCAATCGCTAAGAATGTAATACTTTTTGTCGGAGATGGAATGGGAGTTTCAACTGTTACAGCAGCAAGGATATTAGAAGGTCAACTGAAGGGTAATTCAGGCGAAGAAAATGAGCTTTTCTTTGAGACCTTTCCTAACGTTGCGCTTTCAAAAACATACAACACCGATTCACAAGTTCCCGACTCGGCAGGCACAATGTCTGCAATGGTAACAGGCATAAAAACTGACCGAGGTATATTGAGCATCAATCAAAAAGTAACGCGCAGCGACTGTAGCTCATCCATTGGAAATGAAGTACCTACCTTCCTAGAAATAGCCGAGCAAAAAGGTCTGTCAACAGGCATTGTCAGCACGGCCAGAATAACTCACGCCACACCCGCTGCGAATTACTCACATTCCGTTGAACGCGATCACGAGAGCGATCGCAATTCTGAACGTCTCACTGATCCAATAAACTGTAAAGATATTGCATCACAGCTGATCGAGTTAAGCGCAAACTTACCGGGAAGCGATGGTATAGAGGTGGCACTAGGTGGAGGTAGAAGGAATTTCTTGCAAAGGATACAAGGGGCAGATCCAGAAACCGGTAATCAAGGCGAACGACTTGATGGTCGCGATTTGACTCAGGAATGGGTAGAACTCCATGAGAATAGCGCATATGTTTGGAATAAATCGGAGTTTGATGATGTAGACGTCGATGCGACTGAGCACCTTCTTGGATTATTTCAGCCGTCCCATATGCAATATGCCTATGACAATCAATCGGACAAAGGGGGAGAACCGACCCTGAGTGAGATGACTTCGAAGGCCATTGACCTACTTAGTAAAAACGACAAAGGATTCTATTTGAATGTTGAAGGAGGTCGCATCGATCATGCTCACCATGCATTAAATCCCTTTAGGGCACTGATGGATACTATCGAGTTTTCAAAAGCNGTTAAAACTGCTTTTGAAAANGTAGATCTGTCAGAGACACTAATNATTGTTACCGCNGATCATAGCCACACTNTAACAATCGCGGGTTATCCGGGCCGTGGGAACCCTATCCTAGGCAAAGTTAANGCCGGCGANGAACCTAGGCTAGCGGGAGATGGGCTACCTTACACTACACTGGGTTACATCAATGGAAGGGGACANCGTACCGACCTGACTNATGTGGATACCGCTGNCGAGNGCTACCGATCAGAGGCACTTATTCCCCTGGGAAGCGAGACTCACGGCGGAGAGGATGTTCCTATATATGCAGTTGGGGCGGGTTCGGATTTAGTAAGGGGAGTAATGGAACAGCATGTCATTTTCCATGTCATGATGGAGGCGTCAAAAATGGCGACTCGCNAANAAACAGAAAACGTTAAATCGAAAANATCCTTTTTTTATAAAACCTNCTAANGGCTAATTTTTTTAAGGGTCTGCTCGAAGATGCTTATCGCTTTTTCAAGTTCTNATTGACCCACATTCAAAGGCGGCAGNAAACGGACCATGTTGGATCCAGACTGCCCCACTAGTAGGTAATTATCTCGCAAACTTAGTGCTAAATCTGAACAAGGCATCTTGCACTTCACTCCTATCATCAACCCAAGTCCGTGCACCGAATCCAGCAAATCATTGTGTTCTATTTTGAGCCGTTCTAACTCTCNATTNAGGTATTTACCTTTCTCAATTACTGTTTTCTAANGTTCCATCCTCTAGCAGCAGATCCATTACTGCATTGCCAACCGCGGTTGCCAGAGGGTTTCCTCCGAACGTGCTTCCATGAGTCCCCACCACCATTGAGCTTCCAACCTCCTCTGTGGNGAGGCANGCACCAATNGGAAATCCTCCTCCCAAACCTTTTGCAAGGGCCATCACATCAGGGTTAATACCGTAATGTTGGTGAGCAAAGAGATGGCCTGTCCTTCCTATGCCACACTGAACTTCATCAAACATCAACAGGACACCGTGCTCATCACACAACTCTCTTATGCTTGCTAAGAATTTTTGTGTAACCGGACGAATTCCCCCTTCGCCCTGAACTGNCTCCAAGATAATACCTGCTGTACTGTCACTGATCACATTTTTCAAGGCCTCCACATTACCCCACTCTATGTGATCAAAACCCTGATCCCCAGGCACAAAATTTTGCATATGGGATTTATTGCCAGCCGCTGCTACGGTTGCCATCGTTCTACCGTGAAAACTATCGGAAAACCCAATAATCCTTGTCCGCTTATTGTCTCCCCTGGCAGCATGATAGCCTCTAATTGCTTTTAACCCTGCCTCAACCGCTTCTGCTCCAGAATTCGCAAAAAATACATTGTCGGCAAAACTTTCCTGGACAAGTCGAGTGGCTAAAACCTCAGCTTCAGGTATTCTAAACAAATTAGAGACGTGCCAAACCTTATCTGCCTGCTGCTTTAAGGCCTCGTTTAGATGAGGATGGNNATGACCAAAGCTTGTTACTGCGATTCCGGATAGGAAATCAAGGTAAGCTTCGCCGCTCTCAGAAAATAGTTCACTNCCAACGCCATGNGTAAAAACNAGTTCTGCAGGCGGACTGTAATTGGGCCAAAGCGCCTTTCTTGAATTGAGGGATACTTCTTCCTCAATTATTTTTCCTTTCACGAGTTTCTCCAGTCATACATTTTTNATTAAATAAACTTTGCTAACTTTCTTCTGTCAAGCTGGTTTTATAAGTCTCAGACAGACTTGCAACCGAGATTATAGTCAATATCGATGCCAAAGCCATGTAGACTGCTACCCAAAAGACNGAATACTCCGCTCGCAGAAATGTTGCAATAGCAGGAGCAAAGGCTCCTCCGACTATCGCGCCGAGTTGATAACCCANCGATGCGCCTGAATAACGCACTTCNGTTGAGAATAGTTCAGTAAAAAATGCAGCTTGTGGTCCATACATCATTCCAACAAAACTAAGTCCAGCACTAATGCCCAATACGCTGAGCCAGAAATTTCCGGTCGATACGAGAGGAAAAAGCGCGAAAGCGGATAATCCAGTTAAAGCGGCACCTAAAATGAATATTCCTCGCCTTCCATGCCGGTCTGAATAAGCCGAAGCCCAAAACTGAACCNCTACCATTANTGCTGAAGATATCAAAACAGCAANGAGAACCGTATCNCGACTCATTCCCCCTCCAGTAGGATCGCTNCCNNACGCNAGAATAAANCTAATCAAGATATAGAAATTTACTTGGACTGAAAGAAATGCCCCNGCCGCTAGTGTTATTCGTTTTGGATACTTGGTAATAGCCTCTAGCACCGGAGACCTGCTGACCGAGGGTTCCACAACGTTGTTCTTCAAGCGCTCTTTCCGAGCCGCTTCCAACTCCCTGAAAGCTTCTGTGTCTTCAACGTTAAGCTGAATATACATNGAAATTCCGATTAAAATAACGCTCAGAATAAAGGGNATACGCCAACCCCAAGCCTGAAAAAATTCTTCTGACACTAATGAGCTGATCAATATAAACGCCAAGTTCGCNAGTATAACNCCTACAGGTGCTCCCGCCTGGGCATAAGCACCATAATAACCCCGCTTGTCCGCGGGNGCGCTTTCGGTTACCAATAACATTGCTCCACCCCATTGACCGCCAATGGCGAGTCCCTGAATGAAACGTAAAATTGTTAACAAAATTGGGGCAGCAATACCGATTGTCGCGTAGGTAGGCATTAAGCCTATGAGCGTTGAGGCAACGCCCATCAATACCAGAGCAATAACCAAAGTTTTTTTTCGTCCTATGCGATCTCCATAATGACCAAACAGGATTCCACCAATTGGTCGAGCGATAAATCCGAAAGCAAAAGTTCCAAAAGACAAAATCAAACCCATTGTCGGGTCTGAATCAGGGAAAAATACTGTGGGAAAAACTAAGGCAGCCGCAGTTGCATAAAGAAAAAAGTCATACCATTCGATGCTAGTTCCGGCAAGCGCAGTAATTGCGACTTTCCTCATATTTGAGCTTAACTGATCATCTTCAGCAAGTGGGTCGTTTGATTTTTGTAATTCTGTCATATATCCCCCAAAGTCTTTCAAAATTATTTTTATTTCAGAAGCATACCAAACATAAGTTAGAATCTTTACTGAAATTCAAGATTTTCAAAGTCGAGTTATTTAATGTTGCTCTATGNNTTTTTTCGGTTCCTCCATTTCGTTGCAATTTTTGGAGTTNCAGCGGCGGTGATTATTGAAAATATCGCTGTAAAACCTTCCATNTCNAAGGAAGATGCAATCAACTTGGCAAAAATAAGTTTAATTGACAANGTCAGTCTCTTACTCACGCTGATGGCTGGTTNTACGCTTTGGTTTTGGGTGGGAAAACCNTCAGAGTTTTATACCGAAAATCCTGTCTTTTTAGCAAAATTAATCATCTTTTCTATCATTCTAGTTTTTGGATTTTTCCCCTTTAATTTCTTCAAACGTAATAAAAAGTCCACACAAGAATCTGTAANGGTACCTCCGACAACCATTTTCTGTGTGAGACTGCGAGGTGCTCTCCTTATAGTAGCGGTCATGCTAGCATTTCTCNCGGCGAGAGGTATTGGGCTTTCCTATTGATCTGCNGGNTGATTTGCTTTGATNAGAGGGATTATTTAATACCGCTTAGGCAAAGGGCGCCNACNTAGNANTNATTNGNCGACAGTNAAACATNACGAGTTCATTGAAATATTCCNGCAGGCGGGNNCTAGAAGTATTTTGCACCGCTAGTCATTAATCTGATAANCTTGNTTGAGTCTAATTATCAAGAAATACGAGACATACTGATGTCCAAAAAACACACTACCAAACTCAATGAAATTTATCGCAAAGATCCAATTGCGGCTGACAAAAAACTCTGGGGACGCAAAACAAATAGAACGTCTCGCAGAGGTTTCTTGAAAAATTCCGGCCTTGTTTCATTATCCTCCGCACTGGGCATGAGTATTCCGTTCGCAAGGTTTATGCCTGCAGGTTTAATCCCAGCAGTCTTTGCTGGTGAAAATGCTCCCAGCGCAATAGAGGGTAAAGACGGCCTAATTATTCTTAACGACAGGCCTGTCAACGCAGAAACGCCAGCTCATTTGTTGGATGATGCAGTTACTCCAAACCGATACATGTTTATAAGAAACAACGGTATACCGCCAGAAGAGGTTAATCCAGAAAACTGGGAGTTGGAGATAGGTGGCGAGTCTTGCGTTACTCCTACGAAGTTCTCAATAAATGACCTTAGAGAGAGATTTGAAGAGGTTACTTTGCAGCTACAGCTAGAATGCGGAGGAAACGGTCGGAGTGAATTTGTGCCTGCCGCAAGTGGAAATCAGTGGACAACAGGAGCGATAGGCTGTCCTAAATTTACTGGTGTTAGGTTAAGGGACGTCCTTAATTACTGTGGTGTTGCCAGAGATGCAGTGTATGTTGGGTATTACGGTGCTGACACCCACACCAGTGGAAATCCAAATGCCGACCCTATTTCTCGAGGGGTTCCAATTAGCAAAGCCATGGAACGGGAATCGATGATTGCCTGGGCCATGAATGATGAAGACATACCATTACAGAATGGATTTCCACTGCGTTTAGTGTGTGCGGGCTGGCCAGGCTCAGTTTCAGGAAAATGGTTGAATCGATTAGTGATCCGCAAT
>PBXX01000066.1 GCA_002727755.1 Gammaproteobacteria bacterium
AAAGTATTTAGTTTACTAAAATAGCGGTATTTATATATAGTAAATTGATTACTTTATTAATTAACAATAAAATAAGAATATATTTGGATTTGCCTTCTCATGACTTTTATTCCTTACGCCAGTTGCCNAAANTGCTTACTNAAGCACTTCCCGCGTGNAATTGTTTGAGTGAGTAGAATAAGATAAGGGNNNTTCAGTTCTTCCTANCAANAAGCAGNNTTTGATAGATAAATATGACCATGAGCTACCCATTANTNATTACTTTCTCGGCTTATTTCGGGCTTTTGTTNTTTCTTGGATTAAAGGCATATGGTCAAACTCAAAGTGTCGATGACTATATTTTAGGAGGTCGAAAACTCAGCCCNACCTTAGTGGCTTTGAGTGTTGGCGCNTCTGATATGAGTGGATGGTTGCTNTTAGGATTGCCTGGCGCAGTTTATTTGTCTGGTTTAAGTGAGATTTGGATAGGTATTGGCCTTGCATTTGGTGCGTACCTAAATTGGCGTTTTATAGCTCGTTCTATTCGCATCTACAGTGAAAGAGTCGGTAACGCTCTGACTTTACCTGATTATTTTGAATTTAGATTCGATGACCAGTCAAGNCTCGTACGTTCAGTATCCGCGATTGTGATTTTGCTATTCTTTACATTTTATGTGGCTTCGGGACTAGTCGGCGGAGCATTACTCTTTGAAAACAGTTTTTCGATTAGTTATCAAAACGCNTTGCTGGGTGGTTGTTTTATCGTAGTTTTTTATACTTTCATTGGAGGCTTTTTGGCGGTTGTTTGGACAGATGCTGTGCAAGCCATATTGATCTTACTTGCTCTAATTGTCGCACCNCTCCTTGTTTTTATTTTCGCAGAAGACAGTGGACGCTTCATTAATCACATTGAAAACATAAAGCCCGGATCTACCAATGTATTCTCCGGNATTTCATTTATAGGCTTCATCTCATTGCTAAGCTGGGGTCTAGGATATTTTGGACAGCCCCATATACTCACACGCTTCATGGCCGCGAAAAATCCAGATGAGATGATAACTGCCAGAAGAACNGGAATGAGCTGGATGATTATCGTTCTATTTGGCTCAGTCGCTAGCGGTCTGGCCGGAGTTATTCTTTTTGCCGAGGAACCATTAGATAATCCAGAAACTGTATTTNTAGCGTTGAACCAGTCGCTCTTTAACCCATGGGTGGCAGGTGTGATAACCGCGGCAATTCTGTCAGCGATAATGTCTACTGTAGATTCTCAGCTTCTTGTCTCCGCGAGCGTGATAAGTGAAGACTTCTACAGAGTATTTTTTCGTCCTAGAGCTTCACAAGCTGAGCTAATTCTTGTAAGCCGNGTCGCGGTAATTTGTGTGGCATGTGTCGCCTTATGGATAGCTAGTGACAGAAATAACAACGTCCTTAATTTGGTAAGTTACGCTTGGGCAGGCTTCGGTTCTGCTTTTGGGCCCGTTATAATCTTTTCTTTGCTAGTCAGAGATATGACTTCAAGATCAGCGGTTTTCAGTATGTTTGTTGGTGCTTCTACGGTAATCGTATGGTCGAAGTTGGAAGGAGGGGTATTTGATTTATATGAAATGATACCAGGATTTGCTGCCGCATCACTTTCAATTATCCTGTTTTGTAAATTTGCCCCTGAGAAAAATCCAAAATTACTAAAACAGTTCGATGATATTAANTCGGAGATTAATTCTTCGTAAGGTTTATCTATGTCAGTTTCATTTCAATATGGGGAATTCCGTCCTCTAAGTAAGGTTCTGAATTGATTATAAAACCAAGAGCTTGGTAAAATTTTTTGAGTCTTTCTTGAGCTGAAATGAANATGCTTTCTTCTTTCCATTGTTCTCTGCATTCATTAATTGATTTGTTCATTAATGCTTTTCCAGCTCCAGAGCTTCTTATAATTTTTTTTGTAATAACCCTGCCAATTGAAGCCCCGGAATATTTTGAGCCTGGTTTAATTAGCCTTGAATAAGCGACAAGTTCTTCATCTAGATAGCCACAAACGTGAATGGAATCGAAGTCGAGTTCGTCTAAGTCTTGATAGGGGCAATTTTGTTCAACAACGAACACTTCTGCCCTTAATTGCAGAATTTGATAAAGTTCTTGCTTAGACAGTTGCTCAAATGTTTTTGAGGTAAAATCAATAAAGTTCATTTAATGATATTCATAATTTAAAGTTAACNATNCTAGCATTATAGTTATTCATTGACGGTCGTAAATATCATTGGAATACTTGCGTCTAAGTCCCCGTAGCTCAGCTGGATAGAGCAATCGCCTCCTAAGCGATAGGTCGGCCGTTCGAATCGGCCCGGGGACACCATCAGGTTGTCAGTCCATTATCAATTATTGATCATCAGTGAGGGGGTAGCTCAAGGACTGTAAATTTAACTCTTGCTCTTCATCTGTTTGAGTCGATAGCGAAAAGCTACTTTCTTCACTTGCTATGTCGAGAATAGATAGCAATGCTGAATTCTCAAATTCGTTCGGACTATTACTAAAGGCTAGTATTTTCGAGGTGCGCGTTTTCTCCCCTTGGCGCTGGATTACTTCGCTATCTTGTTCAATCAGGCTTTTACTGAGTAATAGGGATAACCTCTTTTTCGCGCTCCCTCGATAGTACATTCTGGCTATAATTTCTTGACCAGTGTAACAACCTTTAGAAAAATCAATTATTCCTGATAAATCGTAGTTGAGTGCTTGTGGGGTGTGCTCTTCACTCAATTGGGGACTGATGTGAATGAACCCTTGCAATATATCTTTTTTATTCCAGCTCTCCTCTGCGTCAGAGTCGTGATCGATTACCCAGTCTTCAAATCGTCTTTCATCGTGAACCCAAACCTCAAGACGCTTATCTTTCCCGGGGATGCGAACAAAAATTGCCTGGTTACTGATATGGCAAGCGAGTGCGCATTCGGGTAACTTTTCGATGTTNTTGCTGAGAAATGCTTCATCCTCATCTGCCATCGCACCTAAGACCTTGGTGAACCTTGTTTCTGTAGATAGTTCAACTTTTGAAAAAATAGCATACTTCGCAAGTGTGTTTTTTATTATCCCCGCCATACCACTCTGAGTCCTCAAAACACAGTCTTCGCCATCTAGTGCCAGCAAAAAATCGGCAATTACTCTACCTTTCAGATTACAAATAGCGCCAGCNAANGCNNTGTTNTNTGACAACTTTTCAACATCACAAGTGACTTGGCCTTGAAGAAAGGCTTTAGCATCGGGTCCAGTTACCGTAACAAATTCGTAATTTCTAATTTCAATCATAGTCAATAAGTCATCAAATTTTTGTTTGCTTACGTATTAAAACTTATCAAATTTTAGTTCATGTTAGAGTAGTTAATCAAAATACTGTTAATTGCAATGGCAAGGGATTCTATGAAAGATTTAAATAAGCACAGAATATTTTGGCATAGTCGACGTGGAATGTTGGAGCTGGATTTGCTTCTCGTTCCTTTTGTTCAAGATGTTTTTGACGATCTTACTCTCGAAGATCAAATTCTATACCGAGATCTTCTTCTTCTAGAAGATCAGGATATCTATGCGCTATTAATGGGTTCTAGTCATTC
Source organism: Gammaproteobacteria bacterium (assembly GCA_002727755.1). GTDB lineage: Bacteria > Pseudomonadota > Gammaproteobacteria > Pseudomonadales > Pseudohongiellaceae > UBA9145. The sequence continues at coordinate 3,579 of PBXX01000066.1, forward strand.
CGAACATACTAAATATGCTGCCATTACCACAAAAATTCTCGCCCATAATAAAGATCAACGCTAGGGTTTAACTTTAATTTTTAGGGGAGGTAAGTGGCGAAAGTACCGTATCTTTAGCTTCTTCCTCGGTTTTGGGATAATCGATGATGTAATGCAGTCCCCGACTTTCATGCCTTTTCAAAGCACACGTAATAACCAATTCAGCAACTAAAGCGATATTTCGCAGCTCCAAGTTGTCGATCGTAACTCTGTTCTTTCTGTAGTAATCGCGAATTTCTTCGCGAAGTGCTTTTATTCTTCGGTCTGCCATTTTTAGACGCTTACTACTTCGAACAATCCCTACAAAATTCCACATTAATCGGCGAATTTCATCCCAATTATGTGAGACAAGCACTTCATCATCGGAGTTCGTGACTTCACTTTCATCCCATTCCGGAAGAGAGGTCGAAAAGCACACACTCCTGATTTTTTCTGAAATACTGCTTGCGGCACCAAAAGCGACCACAAAACATTCAAGCAACGAATTGCTAGCCATGCGATTTGCACCATGTAATCCGCTGCAGCTGGTTTCTCCGATGGCATACAAATTATCAATATCTGTCTCCCCTCTCTCGTTAATCACTACTCCACCACAGGTGTAATGTGCTGCTGGGACGACTGGAATTCGGTCTTTAGTGATATCGATTCCAAATTTTAGACAGCGCTCATAAATATTGGGGAAATGGCTCGTGATAAAGCTGGGTTGTCTATGAGTAATGTTCAAGTAAACGCAATCGCAACCTGAGCGCTTCATCTCATGATCTATCGCTCTNGCAACGATATCTCTCGGCGCAAGNTCACCCCTCTCGTCGAACTTTGACATGAATCGAGTACCATCAGNTAGTTCTAACATGGCGCCCTCGCCTCGAAGGGCCTCTGAAATTAAAAACGATTTTGCGTGAGGATGATAAAGGCAGGTCGGATGAAATTGGTTGAACTCCATATTTGCGACTCTGCAACCNGCTCGCCAGGCCATCGCTATGCCATCTCCGCTTGCGCCATCTGGGTTTGAGGTGTAGAGATAAGTCTTGCTTGCACCTCCGGTGGCAAGGGCCACAAACTTTGCTTGAATTACATCGACCTTGCGAGANTTAGGATTAAATACGTAAAGGCCCACACACTTTCTTTTATCATGANTATCACANTGAGTGANTAAGTCNACAGCCATNCACTCCTCNACTAATTCAATGTTTGGGTGCTNGGCGGCCCGTTTGCGGAGTGTCTCAAAAATTGCCTTACCNGTTGCATCAGTTGCGTGGATAATTCTTCGATGACTGTGGCCTCCTTCCTGTGTTAGATGGAGTGAACTAAGTCTTGCGTTATCCAGGTTGGTTGATGGATTNTTACCTTCGTTGGTCTTTGTGGTAAACGGAACTCCTTGCTTTAGTAGCCATGCGACAGACTCTGCGCCCCGCGAAATCATGTGTCTAACAATATTTGGATTNCAAAGGCCGACACCCGCATTAAATGTGTCTTCGATATGTGACTCAAGACTGTCTTTTTCATCGAGTACNGCGGCAATNCCCCCTTGAGCGTAAAAAGTGGCACCTTCGCGCAGATCGCTTTTNCTTAGNACCGTAACTTTGNAAAAGTCNGCNNCTCGCAACGCNAGAGTTAAGCCTGCNGCACCACTGCCAACGATCAAAATGTCTGTTCTATCAGTTTGTCCCATCATTTGTCTTAACTATCCGATAACTNATTGACNTNAGTAAGNCCTGTCCATAGANTNAATTACAAAGCAATTTNTAGGGAATTANCCTATCTAGATTAAAATATCTTTGGCAGATCTATCAATACCTGNCAGCTAACGCTATTGATTCTGGTATGGAGTCTAAAACGTTAAACTGAGCAAAACTTAATTTTTCAACGTAATAACAGAACTTTCTGCTCAAGTTGTTGTCTATGAATTGTGNAATTTCGGTTAGCTCTGTCAGTGAGTGCACTAAAACCAGTCTTGATGGAGCGATCAGTGAATGCCAGCAGATACCGATCAGCAGCTAGTTGAAAAGGTACTAGGCGGGAATAAGAATGCTTTTGATATGCTTGTTCTGCGTCATCAAAACCGTGTTGCTGCGATAGTTGCCAGGATCATTCGTGATCCGAAGGAAACAGAGGATGTCTGCCAGGAAGCTTTTATAAAGGCTTATGATGCGTTGAGATTGTTTCGAGGAGAAAGTACGTTCTATACTTGGCTTTATAGNATAGCCATTAATACCGCAAAAAATCATATTGTTTCACGCGGCCGGCGACCGCCGGCAAGAGATATAGAAATACATGAACTTGAAAATGCGGAGCATACGATTTTCCTGGGCGACATTGAAACACCTGAGAACACTTTAAATACGGAAAANTTGAAGAAAGCAATAGAGGATGCAATAGAANCTTTACCATCNGATTTAAGGACGGCCTTCACGTTGCGTGAATTTTCTGGCCTCAGCTATGAGGATATAACTGANATTATGGATTGCCCTGTGGGAACTGTCCGATCTCGAATATTTAGAGCTAGAGAGGCAATTGATAACTCNATCAAAGAATTAGTATGAAGAAGCGTTANCAAANACAGCAAGGNTAGGNGTTTAGNGAATGNGAGNCANAAGGTAGGAGTCGTTTTTATGTCGGAGTTTGATGCGGAATCATTGTCAGCGCTTTTGGACAACGAGACAGATGATTTGTCGATACCTCGAGTTCTTGAGTCCTATGAAGAGAATCCTGACATTGTTGANAAATGGCGAAGNTATAATTTAGTNCAAGCAGCTATCCATGGTGATGTAGTTCAAGTAAGTCCAAATCTACGAAAAGGTGTCCATGAAAGCGTTAAAGGAAAAAGTAACCCTGATCGTTTTGAAATATCAGTTTTTCGAGACCAATTGCTTAAAATCGCAATTGCAGCCTCAGTGGCGACTATTTGTGTTTTGAGTGGGAGATTTATTTTCGAGGACGCGGGTATTGGGACTCAAATAGCGGACCAAAGATTAATATCAACTGATAATTTAGAATCGATATCACCTCTTG
>PBXX01000067.1 GCA_002727755.1 Gammaproteobacteria bacterium
GGAACAATAACACTAGTATGGAAAATGAAGTTAGCAGATATGGTTGCTAAGCATGCGGCCCCTCTGGGCGCTTGGTTTTCTTTCGTTACATTGGCTACTGGCTCATTATGGGGGAGTGTCATGTGGGGTACTTGGTGGGAATGGACCGATGCAAGATTAGTATCAATGTTATTTCAGTTCTTTTTATTATTAAGTGTGGTCGCTCTCCGCTCGGCAATAGAAGATCCTGATAAGTCAGCGAAAGCTTGTGCGCTTCTGTCAATTGTCGGTTGCATTAATGTTGTCATTATTAAATATTCAGTAGAGTGGTGGAATGTACTGCATCAGCCCTCTAGTCCGCTATCAACTTCAAATGAAAGCGCAAACGGTCCAGAATTTTGGATGGCGACTGGTGTAATGATACTTGCTGTCTATCTATTTTTTATAGTCAGCCTTACACTAGCAACAAGAAATGAGATTTTACAGAGGGAGCGGCGCTCCCAGTGGGTACAAGAGATTGTTAGAACAAGTTAAATTAGGGGTGATAAATTAGGCAGATATGCTCGAAGCAATTCAATTTTCCAGCTTAAGAGAATTCTTTGAAATGGGCGGCTATGCATTTAACGTCTGGTCGGTATACGCAATTTTCGGCATTTTTGTATTAGTAAATATGCTTTTACCAATCCTTCGCAAGGAGAAGATAATCAAAGAGCTGAAACGTAGAGCATCATTTGAAAAAGCTGAAACTGATTCTGTGCGTGAGCCGTAATAGCTTTATACAGAATCCGGGAGTTAAGTTGAAAATACATCGCAAAAAAAAACTTGGAGTAATTTTGTTCGTCGCCGCAGGGCTGAGTGCAACAGTCGGATTGACCTTATTCGCTCTGGGTCAAAATATGAATATGTTTTATACGCCTTCACAGGTAGCTATGGGTGAAGTAGAGACTGGTCGCCGTTTTCGCATCGGGGGAATGGTTAAGGAAGGCTCCTTTATATCCGAGTCGGATAGCCTGAAGGTGAGATTTGAAACGACTGATTTTGTGCACGCGGTCCCTATCGAATATGAGGGAATTCTTCCGGATTTGTTTCGTGAGGGGCAAGGAATTGTCGCTGAGGGAAGTGTTGATTCCAGAGGCGTTTTCAGTGCGTCTAAAGTACTAGCTAAGCATGATGAAAATTATATGTCGCAAGAAGTGAAAGCAGCATTAGATGCTGCCGATGCGGTGAAGTCTAATACTTCCTTACAAAATATTTCGGAAAGATAGATGGTTCCTGAACTCGGGCAGTTTTCGCTAATTTTGGCACTGTGTTTAAGTATTCTACTCGGTACCATTCCCATCGTAGGAGCAGAAAAAAGTAATGCCCTTTGGATGAGTCTCGCGAGGCCTCTGGCTGCCGGTGTCTTTGTGTTTTTGGCAGTTTCACTTGTGTTGCTGGCATACGCATTCGTCACAGATGACTTTTCCGTGCAGATTGTCGCCGCTCAGTCAAATTCTTTGTTACCGATGCGCTACAAAATCACTGCTTTATGGGGAGGGCACGAGGGGTCCTTCCTGTTGTGGACTTTCATGCTTGCGGGTTGGATGTTAGCAGTTAGTATTTACAGTAAAAGCATGCCAGTGCAATTTGTTGCCAGAGTGCTTGGCGTGTTAGGTGTCTTATGTGTTTGCTACATATTATTTATGTTGGCAACCTCTAATCCGTTCGACAGAGTTACTCCATTGCCGCCTGTAGATGGTTCAGATTTGAATACGGCGTTACAAGATTTTGGATTCATCGTACACCCACCCACTTTATATATGGGCTATGTCGGATTTTCGGTGGTATTTGCGTTTGCGATCGCGGCGTTACTCAGTGGTAGATTAGATTCAGCGTGGGCCCGCTGGTCAAGGCCATGGGCAAATGTAGCATGGGCTATTTTAACGATAGGCATTGCTCTTGGCAGTTGGTGGGCTTACTACGAATTAGGTTGGGGAGGATGGTGGGCGTGGGATCCGGTTGAAAATCCACCATTGATTACATGGCTGTTTGGGACAGCTTTAATCCACTCCCTAGCCGTTACTGAAAAACGAGGAGTTTTTAAAAGCTGGACCGTTTTACTAGCCATTCTCGCTTTCGCTGGAAGTTTACTAGGGACCTTTATTACTCGCTCGGGTTTATTAACTTCGGTTCACGCGTTTGCTAGCGATCCTACGAGGGGCGTTTTCATATTAGGTATCCTATTGCTAACAGTGGGAGGAGCGCTGCTGCTCTACGCTGTTCGCGCTCCCCTTATGAAGAGTAGTTTAGGTTTTTCGTTGGTTTCACGAGAAATTTTTCTTCTTATAAACAACGTGCTGCTCGTAGTTTCAGCGGCCTCCATATTTTTGGGAACTTTATTTCCTATGGTTTATCAGGCCCTTACTGATGACTTAATCTCGATTGGTCCTCCGTATTTCAATGCGATATTTGTTCCTTTGATGATTATACTCGTAGTTTTTCTGGGCATTGGCCCGATGAGTAGGTGGAAGAAGACTTCCATGGAGTATCTGATTCGGCAGGTTTCACGAGTCTTTTTAGCCAGCTTGTTTTTAGGTCTTTGTCTGCCGCTTGGAATCCTGTTGGAGTTTTCTTTGGCTGCAACAATTTGCGTCAGTCTAGCGTCTTGGATTTTGCTTACTATTGGTAAGGACTTAAAGAACAAGCTTGCCAATAAACCTTCCTTAAGATCGGGTCTTTCTTCTTTGTCTTCGAGTTACGTAGGTATGGTTTTGGCGCACACTGGAATTTCAGTCATGTTAATTGGCGCCGGGTTGACCACTTACTTTAGTCTTGAGAGAAGTATCTTGCTTGGTCCAGGCGAGCAGGTAGAGTTAGGCTCATACGCTTTTATATTCAATGGTCATGAGGAAATACGTGGCCCTAACTACATTGGTGATCGCGCCAACATAATCGTTCTGCGAAACGGCAGTGAGATTGAGACTCTATATCCCGAAAGGCGGATTTATCTGGCGTCAGGGACGCCTTCCACAGAAATGGCAATAGATGCTGGCCTTTTGCGAGATTTGTTTGTTACGCTGGGAGAAGAGAAAGAGGGCGGTTCCTGGTCGATGACAGTATATGTCAAGCCGTTTGTGCGCTGGATATGGCTTGGAGCCATATTTATGGCAATGGGCGGTACGATTGCGGCTATAGATAAGCGGTATCGATTGTTGCGAAGGCGTAAAATCGAAAAAAGTAAGGAAAGAGAAGTTGCAGCCGATCTTGCCGCAACATAACAAGTATCATGAGTCGACTTAAATTTTTTATTCCAGCCCTGTGTTTTATAGCCCTTGGCGGACTGCTCTGGCGAGGACTTTACCTAGACACTCGAACCTTGCCCTCAATGTTGATCGACAAACAGATGCCAAAGTTTTCCTTGGAGACCATTGGAGGTGCCATTGTAACTAACGAAGATCTCCCGGAGCAGATCTTCTTATTGAATGTATGGGGAAGCTATTGCTTGCCGTGCTTAGTTGAGCACCCAACGTTCATGCGTTTGTCAGAAGAGGGAGAGATACCAGTAGTGGGAATAAATTACAAGGACCGCAATGACCTTGCAAAAGGTTGGCTTGAAACCAACGGTAATCCCTTCGCTTATAGCATTGAAGATGAGAATGGGCGCTTCGGTATTGATCTGGGCGTTTATGGTGCACCTGAAACCTATCTAGTGGATTCGGAAGGTGTGATTCGATATCGGCATGTGAGTGTGCTCGACGAAAAGGTTTGGCAAGAAGAATTTTTGCCGGCAATTGAAGAGCTGAGATTGGAGTCTAATTAGGTGCCCTGCTTATGAGGCGAATGAGCTTCAACAATCTTTTTCTAACGTCAATGAGTGTGTTTTTGTTAATCACACAACCGAATATTTATGCTCAGGTCGACACTTTTGAGTTTGACAATGACGAGCAACAAGGTCGGTTTAGGCAATTATCCAACGAGTTGAGATGCCCCATGTGTCAAAATACCAATTTGTCTGGTTCTACTGGTGGCGTGGCGGAAGACTTGAGGCGTGAAATCCACCGCATGATCCTTGAGGGAATGTCTAACGAAGAAATCGAGCAATTTATGTTTGAAAGGTACGGTGATTTCATATTTTACAAACCGCGTTTGCGAGCAGAGACGATTCTCCTCTGGTTCGGACCACTCTTATTTTTGATTATTGGTGGCTTTATAGCCTATGGTATATTTCGACGAGCGAATTCAGTTGATCGAGCAACTGTCGATCTCGATGAAGAACAAGAAGCTAAGCTAAACGAGTTGGTCGGCAAGTAGCTTAATTGGGAGAAGATTTGTTCTGGATATTAACAGCAGCCCTCTTTACATCGGCGATGCTCTTCGTATTGGTTCCCTTATTGCGAAAGTCTGATTTGTCGGAAGACGGAGAGAAAGTGCGTAATGAAGCAAATATCTCCCTGTTTAAGGAAAGAGAACAAGAGCTAGAAGCAGAATTGGCCGCAAAGAGTATTGACGTCAAACAATTTAACTCGTTACTTATAGAATTGAAACAGAACCTTTTATCAGATGTAGTTGACGAAAGTGTTCAATCTATTTCATCTAAAAGAATAAAAAAGACCCAAGGGAAAAGGTTAACTAATAATAAAAGCGCGCGGGAAAAGTTTTTAACTTGGAATATTGGGTTTCCCATACTGCTGACCTTCCTTATCCCCTTGCTGGCTTATAGTCTATACGACCGCTGGGGATATATTGACGAAGTTGAAATGATGGATTTATACCAAAGAACCGTGCAAAACGTGGATGATCTCGAGGAGGCTCAAGCGCTCATTGTTAGCCTTGGGCAGGCCGTTCAAAAAGACGATGGTCAGCCATGGGCATGGTATTTCCTTGGGGAGAACTTTTCTAACATCGGTATGTTTAACGAAGCGGAAATAGCGTATGCCCGATCAGCTGACTTATTTGACGCGACTCCGGAAAAAGCGTTGGTCCTCGGAAGAGTGGCCATGGTTAAGTATATCAATTCAGATCTGCAGCTAACGCCCGAGGTGACGGGTGTCATTGATGAAGCTCGTGCAATAAATCCCAATGAAATTACTATACTTCAATTGTTAGCATCTGACGCGTCGTCAAATGAAGACTATGCCGCCGCAATTAGCTATTGGCGATTGTTAATTCAGGCAGACCCCAACTCTCAACAGGCGCAGACTCTTAGGGCTAACATTACTGCCGCACAACAGATACTAGCCCAGCAGTCGCCGTCATCTGAAGAGGGTCCGGTGATTGACGTGACCGTTTCTCTAGCCGATGATTTAGAACTTAATAGTAGTCTGAGAGTCTTCATAGCAGCAAGAAACGCCGATAGGGAGGGTATGCCGCCCCTGGCGGCGACCGATCTTGTGGTTGGTAATCTGCCTATGACGGTTCGACTTGATAACTCTTCTGCTGTTGGACCTTTTAATTTAGCTTCGGCGGAAAATGTTTATGTGTCCGCATTAGTATCCCAAGCCGGAATCGCCGCTCCCCAGTCTGGTGATTATCGAGTAGTATCTGAGAGTTTTTCGCACAATAACGAGCAAGCTGAAATTAGTCTCATTATTTCTGAAACAGTAAACTAACCATAGCTATCTAAAATCTTTTATGTACTGGGGCGAATTCTTCACAATAGCTATAGCTCACCTGTTTGCGGTAGCATCTCCTGGGCCGGATTTTGCGGTCGTAACTCGTCAATGTATTACATCTGGCACGAAGGCAGGAATTTGGACGAGCCTTGGGGTTGGGTTTGGGATTCTCCTTCATGTCACCTACTGCATATTCGGTGTGGCACTACTTATCTCTCAGTCATCTTTTTTATTTAATGCAATGAAGTATCTTGCTGGTGCCTACTTAATCTATCTCGGAGCTCAATCTGTAAGAGCTTTTATAGAAAGTGTGGAACATTCATATGTTGAGCAAGCGACCTCAGAGCAGAGTGTGCGGAAGGCTTTTATGTTAGGGTTTCTAACAAATGGGCTAAACCCNAAAGCAACNTTATTCTTCCTTGCGCTTTTTACTGTNGTAATAGGAGAGGATACGTCAACCATGGTTCAAGTTTTGTATGGACTCTATTTGGCTGCAGCCACCTTCATTTGGTTTTCCTTGTTGTCAAAGTTATTTGGGATAACAATTGTTCGTTCTAGGTTACTCAAAATGGGGAAGTGGTTCGAATTAGGGATGGGTATCGTATTGATCTTGGTTGCTCTTCAGATAGCGTTGAATATTCTCTAAGCGAAGTAAACATGANGTCTNGGACAACAAATTAATGCATTTTTGCGTGTATCTGTGGGTGCAGGTGGGATATAGTTATGTTTAGTGGAGAAACGAAATGTCGCAGAAAGAAAATAGCCTAGTCGATAAGTTTGGTCGGAGGGTGGATTATATCCGCCTTTCGGTTACTGATCGCTGTGATTTTCGTTGTGTNTACTGTATGACAGAAGACATGACTTTCTTACCTCGAGCCCAAATCCTTTCTCTGGAAGAACTTTATCAGGTAGCACGTGCATTCACCGAACTCGGAGTTAAGAAGATTCGTCTAACTGGCGGTGAACCCATGGTCAGATCCGATGTAATGTCGTTGATTAATAGGCTAGGGAAGCTTCCGGGATTGGAAGAGCTCCTGTTGACTACCAATGGTGCTCAACTTGANAAGTATGCAGTNCCGTTGAAAGAGGCGGGACTGAGTCGTATAAATATCAGTATCGATAGTCTGGATGCCGAGAGATTTAGACGTATCTCTAGGGTAGGGAAATTAGAGAAAGTTCTAGCAGGTATTGATGCCGCCAGAAGGGCAGGGTTTGATAGAATAAAACTGAATTCTGTGATTATGCGTGGCTANAATGAAGATGAAGTAATTCCCCTTACAGATTACGCGCTCAGTCGTGATATCGATATTGCGTTCATAGAAGAAATGCCACTAGGTGAAGCATCTGATCATTCTCGAGAGGAGACTACTTGCAGTAATGAATGGGTAAGGGGTCAGATAGAACAAAAATATCGATTGCTAGACTCAGCGGAAAAAACCGCAGGTCCTTCTCGCTATGNGCAAGTCATTGGTAAGAAGAGCCGTATTGGATTCATTTCGCCAGTTAGCCATAATTTTTGTGAAGATTGTAATCGAGTGCGAGTCACAGTAGAGGGCCGACTGTTGTTATGTCTTGGAAACGAGCATTCGGTTGATTTAAGNGAAATTCTGAGAGGCGAAAATTCAAGTCNTGATGATTTGAAGGAAGNGATTATTAAATCAATGGATCTGAAACCAGAGCGTCATTATTTCTATGACAAGGACCATGCTCAGCCGGTTCGCTTGATGAACATGACGGGAGGATAAGCTGCGGTGCAGGTANAGACTCAACTCAATATAGCAGTAGTGACAGTNTCGGACACCAGAACAGAGGAAACCGATACATCCGGAAATGTCTTGGTCGAAGCTCTTGAGAGTGCGGGCCATTCCCTCCATTCAAAGAATATCATCAAAGATGACGTTTACGATTTGAGGGCATTGGTCTCAGCGCACATAGCAGACCCTAAGGTTAATGCAATTCTCACTACGGGAGGGACAGGATTTACTGCTCGTGATAATACGCAGAAAGCACTTCAACCTCTTTTTGATTTGCATATTGACGGGTTCGGTGAATTNTTCCGACAGCTATCGTACGAAGAAATCGGAAACTCTACTGTGCAGTCTAGAGTTTTTGCCGGCTTGGCCAATGGAACGATAATTTTCTGTCTGCCGGGTTCGCCAGGCGCTTGTCGGACAGGTTGGTCTAAGATCATAGCTGACCAGTTGGACAGCGGTCANAAGCCGTGTAATTTTGTTGATAANCTNCGAATCGAATAANGCGCACAANNTGANAGCTTTGTGCNNTGCTTTANNCTTGCTTGNACAANATGGNCNCNNNCNATNANATGCCGGTACNANTNTCTTACGNNNCTANNGNNCTATATAGANANNCCTTATCAGANCCTTTAAATCGCAGTGAAGATAATAGCNGCTGGTACTGCTAATGCTGTACCAACGAGNACAACGGTTACNANCGTCGCTTCGATAATNGGNTTAGCTTCTTTNATTACNTTGTTCATATTTTTCCCCTTTTCTNTAATTTCTATTAAAATTCGTATTTATCTTAAATANTGTAGANTATAGTAACATATTNAGTCTGNTANAGTAACANTTTGTNCAAAATATNTTTGTGTATGGATAGAAACGTAACAACTGGATTTTTGGTTTAAAATATCGTCTAAAAAACAGCAATATAACTGCTATTGGTTAAATTCCTTTGCGTATTCGGTTGTCCTTGGTATTTGCCTAAACCTCGGAAAGTGACTTTTTATAATCGAAGATATAGCTGAGTGGATTTCGTAAGTGTTACTTAAAGTAACTATTCGTAGGGTTTTATCGCGTATATCGCGTTGTATAACTAACGAGCTGGGTGCAAGAAACACTCCAGAGTACGATCTCATTGATAGGTTTAAGCTGCTAACACCTAAGCATGGAATATGACGTTTATAACTGACTGGTTCGTAATTTTGTCTAGATGTACTATTACAAGCTTCTAATACTGAGGGAAGGTTTCTACAACGCATGCGAATAATGACCTTTAATTGCAACGGGGTTCGGGCAGCAGCTAAAAAAGGCTTTTTTGATTGGTTGCCAGATCAAAACGTGGATGTTGTTTGCTTGCAAGAAACTAAGGCCCAGATCCATCAATTAGAAGATGCTATTTTTCATCCGACTGGTTATCAGGTCTGTTATTTTGACGCGCAAAAAAAGGGTTATGCCGGCACGGCTTTGTTTTCAAAATTGGAACCAAAAAAAATAACAAAAGGGCTAGGTTTTGATATTTCCGATACTGAGGGCCGATTTATTCAAGCTGACTTTAAAGATTTGAGTGTGGCTTCTATGTATTTGCCGTCAGGCTCCTCTGGAGAAGAGCGTCAAGCACGCAAGCTGAAATTTATGGATGAGTTTATGAAGTTTATGCAGGGACTAAAAAGCAAGCGACGGGAATTTATCATATGCGCCGATTGGAACATATGCCACAAGGAAATTGACCTCAAAAATTGGCGAGCAAACCAGAAAAATTCAGGGTTCCTCCCAGAGGAGCGTCGCTGGTTAGATAAGCTCTACTATGAGGAGGGTTTTACTGACGCTTTCAGAGTAGTAAATACTTCTGCCGAGCAATACTCTTGGTGGTCAAATAGAGGGCAAGCGAGAGAAAAAAATGTCGGATGGAGACTAGATTATCAGGTTGTGACGCCCAAACTCAAAGATAAGGTAGTTTCTGCCGAAATCTATACCGAGGAGAGGTTTTCTGATCATGCTCCGGTGACTATAGAGTACGATCTGTGAAGGTTTATTGATTAGCTCTCAACCAAATCACTAATGAGATTACAAATTTATGGCACGGATTTTTCGATCGAGTTTTAGAGCTTGTGTATTAATTGCCTTGATATTTCCGAGCAGTTCTATCTATGCTCAAGGGTTAGTGGCAATCATTAATACTTCAAAAGGAGTTATCGAAGCTGAATTAAATGACCGAGCTGCTCCTACAACAGTTGCAAATTTTATTAATTTAGCCATCCGAGGGTTCTATGATGGTTTGACTTTCCATCGTGTTGAACGGAACTTCATGGTCCAGGGTGGAGATCCTCTTGGGAATGGTAGCGGAGGACCTGGTTATAGGTTTGCTGGAGAAATAATTTTGAAGCACAATCAACCTGGTATTCTTTCTATGGCAAACTCAGGGCCAGGAACAGATGGCAGTCAATTTTTTTTGACCCACCTTGCGACACCACACTTAGATGGCCTTCACTCAGTATTTGGAAAAGTTATTAATGGCCAAAGTGTAATTTATGATATTCGAAGAAGAGATGTCATAAATTCAATTTCGATACAGGGTGATCCAACGAATTTATTTAAGAGGAAAGCTGAGGACCTGGAAACTTGGAATAACACACTAGACCTTAACTACCCTGATTTAAAACCCGCATTTGATGTCGGTAATAACTGAAACAGTTTAAAACACTCTCTTAAAAGGCTTTACTGTTACTTTCTTGTATACCCCTGCATCAACATATGGGTCATCTTTGGCCCATTGTTCAGCCTGTTCGATACTATTGAATTCTGCAATGATTAGGCTACCAACAAATCCTTTGTCACCAGGATCTTCATTATCAACAGCAGGATGAGGGCCGGCGGTTAGAATACGACCTTGTTCTTCAAGCTCATGAAGGCGCTGAAGATGTGCCGGCCTACTTTTGACTCGTTTAGAAAGACTATCTCTTTGATCCTCACAAATTATTGCATAGTACAACTACTCTATCTCCTCAGCTAAGTTGATTCTTTCTCAATGTCTTTATTTTTTTCTGGCTCTTCAATATATTTCGCTAACAAAGGCATTTGGCCAATAATGAAGAGGAAGGTAATGATTAGATTGCCAAAGACCTTGAACTGGAGCCAAGATGCCTCGCTAAGAGAGTAAGCAACCGCAAGATTTATTGCTCCGAGTACAATGAAGTAAACAACCCAGATATTATTTAATTTGTACCAAATATCTTTTGGTGCATTAACAGCGTGGCCCATCATATGTTCAATCGCTGGTTTATCGCTGAATGATCTGGATGCAAGAAACACAGTCGCAAATATCCAGTTGACGACAGGAGCTTTCCACTTAAGGAAAGTAACGCTTTGAAAAACAATTGTTAATGTACATGCGAAAATGACTCCGACAAAGGTTATCCACTGGAACTTATCTAATTTACCAGCAAACAGAAAAAGTCCGCCATAGACGCATATTGAAGCGACGAGTAAAAAGGTTGCTGCATTGAAAATTCCACCAACCGCTAAACTAACACCCAGAACAGAAATTACTCTCTCATCCATAGCCCAGACTGAGAAGAATAATAATAAAGGTATGTATTCTAGAAACTGTTTCACAGTTTGCTCCCGTGATAGTGGGACTGAATTTTAGATCATTTTACAGCCTAATGTCTTTAATTTAATTTAAAAGGATTCTTATATGAATTCTGTGAGTAGTTGTAATAGATACAGAACTTCAGCNCTCCCGATATGAACTATTCAAGAAAATCTCGAATTTAACTGNATTTACTCAAAATGACAATTGCTCTAAAACTTCTCACAGTTTTGTAAGTTGGTAATGTTATAATCTATTCACCGATTCTATGTTCGCGGTTGGATACAAAGGTGAAATATAAATTATGTCCAAAAAGAAATGAGAGATTGATGCGTTTAAGCAAGAAACGCCGATTGATGATCAGCAGTGTTGATTTATAGATTATCTCCTATGAGAAAGAATCTAGCATAATGCTTGTTTTGACTACGAAAGTATCGACGCTAAGCGCATGTATGTTTATTTTAAAGCCAACACTTGTATTGCCGAGAAAATAAAGGTTCAAGCAAGAAAAGGTCTGCCGGCATAGGAGTTCGGCGGAATAGCAAATTTTAATTTCTAAGAAAAAATACCGCAGTGTTATAGATTTAACAATTTAATCTAAAACGTAAGGTCTTTAGGTGTTCTAGGAGAGTTTTGTGAGCAACAACAAGCGAGTTTTGACTGGAATTACTACAAGTGGTACGCCTCATTTAGGAAATCTAGTTGGAGCGATTAGGCCGGCGATAACATCAAGTGGTGATCAATCTACTTCTTCGTTTTTATTTTTGGCAGATTATCATTCGCTCATCAAATCTCAGGATCCAAATTTGACTCATGGTTCGAGTTTTGAAATTGCCGCTGCCTGGCTAGCTTGCGGGTTAGAACCGGAAGTTGTCACATTTTATAGGCAGTCAGACATTCCTGAAATTATGGAGTTAGCTTGGATATTATCCTGTATAACTGCAAAAGGCTTAATGAATCGGGCTCATGCTTATAAGGCTGCACTTGCGCATAACAGCGAGCAAGGAATTTCCGACTTAGATAAAGGAATTTTTATGGGATTATTCAATTATCCTGTACTAATGGCTGCAGACATCTTGGCGTTCAATGCTGACGTGGTACCGGTTGGTAATGACCAAAAACAGCACATAGAGATGACCAGAGACATTGCAGCCCGCTTTAATCATCTTTATGGGACGGTGTTTAACTTACCTGAGGCATTGATTAGTGAGAGCACTGGTGTATTGCCGGGTATCGATGGGCANAAAATGAGTAAGAGCTACAATAANACCATCCCAATTTTTCTTGAGGAAAAAGCNCTGTTAAAGATGGTGAGAAAAATCAAGACTAATTCTTTAGAACCTGGCGTTCCAAAAGATCCAACTAATTGTAATGTGTTTAAATTATTCAAAGCCTTTGCTTCAGAGACTGAAACTAAGGATTTAGAATCACGTTATTATGAAGGTATAGCCTGGGGTGAAGCGAAAAATGTTTTATTTGAGCTGCTTAACGCTGAGCTCATCGAGTTGCGGAAAAATTACAACGAAATTATTGGTGATAGGAAAAAACTAGAGGAGACTCTTGTGCATGGTGCTNGTAAAGCCAGAGAGACAGCATCCGTTGTTTTAAAAGATGTTCGACACGCAGTCGGGATAAAGAGCTTTACCAGTTAATTGGCATTAAATTTTAAATTTAATCGAGGAGTTACCTTTTTGATTACTTTCAATNGATAATTATGCTTTTTAGATAGAATTTACTTGGATTGNGTATTCGACATATCTGAGATTTTTTCGATAAANTAGGTTATNATCCNTCAGNAAAAAGCTAAGAGAGAATTTAGATTGAGTATTGTCAATGACGAAGCCAGAGACGATAACCTTTCCGAGCATGAGGGGCTTGAGGCCCCTTCAAAAACCCCGTCAAAAAACCCTGTTTTGAATGTGAAAGCTGCAGAAATTCCATCAGAACAAAGGGAGATGGTCTTTGCGCTAGTAGAGGGAGAAGCACTGACTGAGGTTCCAAAGGACCTTTACATCCCGCCCGATGCGTTAGAAATATTTCTCGAGACATTTGAAGGNCCATTAGACCTTTTGCTATATCTTATTAAACGCGAAAATTTGGATATTCTTGAAATTAATGTTGCCGACATCACTGATCAGTACATGGCGTATGTTGAACTTATGGAATCCTCGCAGTTCGAGTTAGCTGCGGAATANCTTGTCATGGCTGCAATGCTCGCAGAAATCAAATCTAAAATTCTACTGCCTCGAGATGAGGAAGAGGTTGAAGAGGTTGATCCAAGAATGGANCTTATTCGCCGACTACAAGANTATGAGCGGTATAAGCAGGCAGCAGAGAATATAGATACTTTGNCTAGACTAGATCGCGANCTACATNTTGCAAAAGCTGCTCTACCAGTAATTGAAAAAGTTCAACCAGATCCGGTGGTTGATTTGANTGAAGTNTTGCTNGCTCTGTCTAACGTGTTGAGAAGAGCAGATAGATTTGGCCATCANCATATTCAGCTTGAGACTCTTTCAACACGCGAAAAAATGTCCGACATACTTTCGAATCTATCTTCTAACGACTTTATGCCACTGACGTCGTTATTAAATAAACAGGAGGGACGTTTGGGAGTTGTTGTAACGTTTCTGGCAATAATGGAGTTGATGAAAGATGCACTAATTGAGATTGTGCAAACTGATTCTTTTGGCCCGATCCACCTTAAATCTAGAGGCTAAAAAAGTGGGTGATTTTGATAATAAAGTTAAGATGATTATTGAGGGCCTTCTGCTCGCCGCCTCAAGACCATTGAATCTAAGCGAGATAGCACAAGTTTTTGATGAAGATGAAAGGCCTGATAAAAAGGAACTAAAAAAGATAATTGAGGTAATAGAAGCAGATTGTTCTGATCGAGGATTTGAGCTGCAGGAAGTAGCGTCCGGATATCGTTTTCAGGTTAAGCAAGAACTAAGTTCCTGGGTGGGCAAGTTGTGGGATGAGAGGCCTCCGCGTTACACTAGAGCTCTATTAGAAATATTAGCGCTAATTGCTTACAAACAACCTATCACGCGCGGTGATATCGAGGAGATTAGAGGAGTAAGCGTTAGTCCAAATATAATCAGGACACTAATTGATAGAGAGTGGGTCAGGGTAGTCGGACATCGAGATGTGCCAGGAAGACCCGCAATGTTTGCAACAACAAAGACATTTCTAGATTACTTCAATTTAAAAAGTTTACAAGATCTTCCACCGTTATCAGAAATTAAAGAATTAGATAACTCAGATTCAGAACTTAGCCTTGATGAAGAGTTATCTCAGAGTCGCATCCTAGATATGCCTGATGTTGATGATTCTGAGGGGGACTTTTTAACGTTATCAGAGGATGAACTGTTAGCGGAAGAAGAGGCAATTAATCTTTCTAAGAAGCCATTAGACGAAATATTAGGCGTAGAAGAACCAGATGAGCCGCCTTCGACGGATAAATTTGGAGCGGAATTTGAAAAAGAAGATCTGTCCAATGTTGTAGAATTGCCTGTTAGTGAAAAAACTGACGAACCTGAATCGCAACAAGATGTGGATTCCATTGATAATGATTACAACTCAGACGCATAAACTAAAAGATCTGGAAGTGATCTCATAAAGATACCCTAATTTAACGTACTTGGTATGTCAGAGAAACTACAAAAAGTCCTCGCCAGGGCCGCCTTCGGCTCTAGGCGTGAAATAGAAACTTGGATAATTCAGAAAAGAATAAGGGTAAATGGCAAAGTAGCGCAGATTGGTGACAGAGTTAGTGACGCTGATCAAATATTTGTCGATGGTAAACGCGTGAGTTCGAGGCAGGGTTTAGATAAATTAAAACATAGATACCTGCTTTATAATAAAAATGAGAATGAAATATGCTCCAAGAAAGATCCACGAGGGCGAGCGACCGTTTTTGATAAATTACCTCCTCTGAAGCACGGGCGATGGATATCTATTGGGAGGTTAGACTTTAATACGACTGGCTTGCTGTTATTTACGACAGATGGTGATACTGCGAATCTACTGACTCATCCAAGCTCCATGATTGAGAGAGAGTATGCGGTAAGAGTAATGGGTAATGTAGAGCCCTCTATGATCAAAAGCATGCATGAAGGAGTGCTAATAGATAATGAGATTTACCGATTCACTGATATTCAATATTTTGGCGGTGACGGTTTAAATCGTTGGTACCATGTTGTGGTAATGACGGGCAGAAATAGAGAAGTGAGAAAGCTATGGGAATCTCAAGGGGTAAAAGTTAGCCGCCTCAAACGAGTTCGCTTTGGTCCCATTTTCATGCCTAGCAAATTAAAACGGGGGCAACATCAGGAACTCTCTCAAAAGGAAGTGGAGAAGTTGTTGAAATTAGTCAAGTCTTAGTATTATTTCAAAATAACGATGAAACGATTCTTTGTAAAATTAAACTGACTTTATATGAATTAAAGGATCAAAATCTTTAAAGTTCAAAGATTCTCCGTGTATTCCCTTAGACTCTGGACTAAACAAATATAAGTATAATGGCATTAAAATTTCTGGTGATGGTACTGATTCTGGGTTTTCTGCAGGATAAGCAGCTTTTCTCATGTTAGTTCGGATTCCNCCGGGATTTAGGCTATTCACCTTGATACTTGANGTGTTTTCTAATTCTTTGGCCAAGACTTGCATTAGTCCTTCGCCAGCAAATTTTGAAACAGCATAAGCTCCCCAGTTTCCTCTNCCTTTTCTTCCTACGGATGATGAGGTAAATAAAATTCTAGCATCATCGGAGCGTCTCAAGGATGGTAGTAAAAATTTGGTTAGGAGNAAAATCGAAGCNGTGTTGACTCGAAATGTTTGCTCCCAGGTCTCAACCGGATAATGNTCAATAGGGCAGCGAGCNCCTAACATGCCGGCGCTATGTATTAATCCATCAAGCCTGTCATANTGATCCTCTATTGANTCTGCTACTTGTTTATAATCNGATNTTGAAGCTGCCGCAAAGTCTAGAGGATGAATAGTGATACTATTTGGNTTANAAGTATGAATCGAATCATAGATTTTTTCCAATTTCTCGGTTGANCTTCCTAGTAAAATNAAGTTTGCCCCATGGTTCGCAAAATTTAATGCACAGCACTTNCCTATACCATCGCTTGCACCGGTNATTAGGATTGTTTTATCGGAAAGAAAANCTTTGGGNGGATTAAAGGAAAACATNAGTTTAACTAAGCCTTATCGATTCTAATANTTTTAAGATCATTGAGGATTTTCTGGCTATAAAATCTGCACCCCAGTCTTCCGCATTAGTTCCGGGACCTAAATAACCATAGGCAGCCGCTATGGAGAGTGCTCCTGCTTCTTTTGCTGCAATAATATCTCGTTCGTGGTCTCCAATGTAAATGGACCTAGTCNAACAGCAATCAAGTCTTTCGCANGCTAAAACTATTGGTTCAGGATCTGGCTTTCTTCTTTGGACATGATCGGGGCACACTAATACTCCACAACTGNTATGCAGACTCANTTTTGTAAGTAATTTCTTTGCATATAGCTCAGGTTTATTCGTGACTATTCCCCATGGTATATGGTTGNTATCTAAAGTGCTTAGTAATTTTTCAATATCCGGGTACAGAGTTGACTCTGTAGTTTCTAGTTTCTTTTCATAAANTTTNAAAAATTTNTTAATTAANTCTTTAAAGTGCTTATGCTTATCATCAATNTCAAAACCAAACTTAATAAGNTCGCGCGCCCCGTCGGATACCTTTGAGCTGATAGCTTTTGCATTGATTGGAGTTCTTTTNTGTTCTTGAAGTAAATTATTCAGCGCGTAAACGAAATCCGGCGCAGTATCCACCAATGTACCATCTAGATCGAATAAGACGCATTCTAGATTACTATCAAAATTCACAGATTGATCTCTGCGGCCGATTGAGGCTTTTGATAACAAGCAATATAGTTTACATCAAGATTAAATTGTTTAATAATTTCATTCTTCAAGTCTAGCATTGAGTTCTCATTTGACATTTCATATTTCTTTCCAGAATCACCGATAATGAAAGTAGTTGCCATTGTTTTTTATTTTACAAAAATTGATTTTTGATTTTCAAATTTTTTTAGTAAATCATTTATTTGACA